>JAFGLD010000150.1 GCA_016928235.1 Anaerolineae bacterium
AAATTTCGCACTTTGTATGACCGTCTTTGGTGATCAGTTTTCAGTGATCAGTGATCAGTTTTTAGCCTCCAATTGCAAGTCTCCAGCATTTGCAGAGCGAGACATTGGCGTATGAGAGCGTTCCAGAAAATGCAATCTAGAGTAGTAGAGAACTGTGAACTATAAACTGTTAACTGTAAACTCACTCCAGCGGCTCGTGAAAACAGCCTTTTGAACGGAATTAAAGTGCGAAAAACAGGCTACAGATAGCAATATTGACGAAACCCGGCCAAGGAGGCCGTCCGTGTGAGCGGGTTTGCACTGATCTTCAACCGCAAGGGTGAACCTATTTCCTCCGATACCCTTAAGGCAATGCTGTCACGTTTGGTCCACAGGGGACCCGACGGCTGCCGCATGATCGCAACCAACAACATCGGCCTGGGCTGCCAGCACTTCTGGGTGACACCAGAAGATGTTGGCGTGCTGCAGCCACTTTCCGATCGGTCCGGACGTTACCATATCTTATTCGATGGGCGGCTGGACAACCGCGGCGAACTCCTATCGGCACTGGGAATTACTGACCGGACAGACAGAGCATTATCCGATGCTGAGTTAGCTCTCCGCATGTTTGTACAGTGGGGAAATGACTGCTTCGGGCGGCTACTGGGGCCAACGGCAATTGCCATCGTTGATAGTGTTGAGCAGCGGGTGGTGCTGGCGCGCGACGCAGTAGGTCATCGCACGCTATTCTACTATCTCGATCCCTCGGTGTTGGTTGTCGCCTCTGAGCCATACGCAATATTGGCGCATTTAGCGGTATCACCCGATTTCAATGAAACAACAATTGCCAGATGGTACGCGATTATGCCGCCACAAATGGGGTCGACGTTTTTTGCCCATGTCAGCGAGCTGCCGCCTGCCCATATCCTATCCGTCAGCATAGACAAAACACATCAGTGGCGGTATTGGGATATCGATCCGGAGCGCCGTCTCTGCTATCACAGGGAAGAGGACTATGCAGAGCACTTTCTTGATCTGCTCAAGGAAAGCGTTCTTTGCCGCATGAGAGCCACTACACCCATCAGTGTATCGATGAGCGGAGGGTACGACTCGGCCTCGGTGGCAGCGATAGCAGCAATGGCGTTGGATTCTCGGCCAGAGGCAGAACGATTGCTGACATTCTCGTGGATCTTCGATGAGCTACCCGAGTGCAATGAGCGGCCTGCCATCGAGATCATGAACCGGCATTTCAACACAATAGCCACACACATCCCCGGCGACGATGCCTGGCCGCTGCGGAATTGGGAGGCCTGGCCTTACAACCCCAATATGCCGGAGAGTGATGTTTACCGACTGCTAAGAGAGCGACTCTATCAGGCTGCCAACCAGGCCGGCTCCCGCGTTGTCTTGACAGGTATGTATGGCGACGAGCTGGCTCAGGGGTGGGACTACTGGCTGGTAGATCTGCTGCGGGAAGGACGGATGGGAGCCGCTCTGGTTGGTTTATTCAAACAATTTTATCATCACGAGCAATGGCACCCACCTTTCACCCCCAGCCTCTTCAAGATGGCCTCATGGCTGCTCACTGTGATACCGGCCGGCCATCGCATCCGAGCCAGATGCCGGCAATCAGTCTCACATCCCTGGCTGAAACCTTACACGCAAAGTCTACTAGACCGTGAATCTCCCGACACATGGCTCCCGTCAGCAGAGAAGACAATCAGACCAGGTCATCACCAGGCAATGCTCGGTACGCGCTCAGTCCTGAATCACAGCACAGAGATATTCTATAGCAACCGGGCACTGATCGATGTACGGTACCCTTATCATGACCGGCGCCTGATCGAGTTTGCGCTGGCATTACCCGCTTATCATATCTACAACGGCCAACGCAACAAATACATCGTATACCAGGCCATGAACGGCATACTGCCCGAATTAATCCGGGTGAAGCGAAGTCGGGGGCCACTCCGATCACTCTACAAGCGTGGGCTAGTGCAACAAGAACGGTCGACTGTAGACGCTATCCTGAATAATCCCAATGCATCATGGCGACGGTATGTCAAGGATGAGGCGCCATTTGATGAAATCGAGCAACTGGCATCAACCTCCAATGGCCACCAGCCACTCATCCCCTGGGCTTGTGTAACAATGGAGATCTGGCATAGCCAAAGATATCCGCAAACCGGATTGAACACACGCAAAAAATCAGATTAATGAATAGGTAGACGCTGATGGTCAAATCTAATGTCAACAAAAGCCCCATGAAATCATCCCGGCCCAATCACGACGAAACACGGGGCAAAAAGAAACCATACACCCAGCCCAAGCTGGAGTCTTATGGGCATCTCCACAATGTCACACTGGGCAGTTCTTCAGGCATCGGAGAGAGCGGTAATCGCGAATTCGTGCCCTGATGGAGTCTGACGTGAAAGCAATAGCACTATGTCTCCAGGGCAGCCTAGCCTGGACAGCAAGCAGTGTCTACCCCTACTTTGTGGCGGAGCACCTGCTTCTGGCAGACAGACCGCTCAACGCGCTATCTCCATTCCTGATTGAAAACCAGCAGGCTGCCGGTTGGCAGCCTGCTGGTGCGCCGGATACGGGAGTCCTGCTGGCCACCCATATGGTTACAGGCTGGACAGCCGGGGCCTGGCGTCGCGCGATCTGCCGTGCATTCGAACAGGGCTATCATCTTCACATCGAGGGCATCGGCAGATTTTCGATTGGGATAGACGGCAACATCATCTTCTTCAAGCCGACTGAGCAAAACCAGGCCAACGAAGACGCCATGATCGAGACGCTGCTGGGACCGGCGCTCAGCATCGCCCTGGCGGTCAAAGGTGTGTTCTGCTTACATGCCAGCGCCCTGCTCGCCGGCAACCATGTTGTTGCCTTTCTGGGTCATTCCGGCGCGGGCAAATCGACGCTGGCAGCCTACCTGGCAAGCAACATCGAAGAATGGCAGTATATCGCAGATGATGTACTGCCGATCACAGCCGGAACAGGCGGGCCTGTCGCGCTGCCGCGATTTCCACAACTGAAACTGCCGGCCAGCCAGCAGATCCGGGCAAATATGCCGAACCGGTTGCCGTTAGGTAGTATTTATCTCCTGGAAGCATCCACTGAATCAACCTGTCCAACCATAGAAAAACAGAACCGCCACGCCGCCACCACCACATTGATCAGACACACCGTGGCAACCAGCCTGTTCGATGATCGACTATTAGCATCTCACCTGGATCTGTGCGCCGGCATCGCCGGCCATATCCCGGTCAGACGGATCATTTACCCTCACAACAAAGAGAAACTGCCGGAAATTGCGCAGATGTTAACAACCGACATTGGCGGGACATTTTGATGAGCATCCATTATGGCATGTTGGGATTGTGGCGCCGATACATCCACCGTTGCTTCGTGGCATAAAAGACCTCTCGCGCCTGATCGAGCCAGCGGTAGAGGTAATAGGGCCAGGTGGGTCGAGTTGCTGCAATGGCATAGCGAGATCTCATATAGGAGCACGAGGGAAACAATATTTCAAGCACTACCCGGAACCGCTCAGTCAAAGTGAGCGATGCCAGCAGCCTACGAACCCTTACCCAGCGCGATCCCCTCGCTTTGAGCGCCTCAATACGTGTGGTATCCTCAGACACAGGACGCAGTGCCCGTAATTGCACGAAAATGTCCTCAGATACCGGCGTACCGAATAACTTCATGCTGGCTCGTAGAGCACTTTCAACTACCGATGTCCAACGCAGCGCAGCCGCGCGCCGGATCAATAGAGGCCAATCGATTGGCGTATGGGTAACCAGTAAATGAAGATCGAGGTAACGCAGCAGGTAAAGCTCGGCATGCTGAAGCTCGGCGTGAGCACAAAGATAAAGAAGATGGGCGGTCGGGTTGAGCGTCGAGAACACAATTGACGCGGTACGGCAGGGGCTTGTCTGCTCCCAGAACCATCCGATATCTTCCAACGACAGAATATCGTTCGATATACCGAGCAAACGGCTATGAAGCTCCAGTGTCACCATTTGCGCAGGCCCACCAACCAGGTGGTAGTGATGGGAAACCCGATTCATGAGCAAACCATCGTTCGTGTCCAGGAATCTGCCGGGGGAATCAGGGAAGCGGTACCCTTGCAATTTAGCTACCTCAAGAGCATCTTCGCGCCGGTCATAAGGCACCAACACATCGAGATCGCTCATCGGACGCAGGGCAGGATCGGGATAGAGTGTCTGGGACAGAGCAATACCCTTGAGCCAGATAGTCGGCAGACCGGCCTCGCGCAGAGCAGCCTCGATCTGTGCCTGAGCCGACTCGAGTATGACGTAGCGGGTAGCACTCAGGCGAGCGGCCTCCTTGAGCGAGCTGATATCGATATTCGGCAGATCGAAGCCCGATGACCGGATACAGCGCAGCAGCACCGGCGCGACCCCATGTCTGACAGCCTGGCCAATCACATCGGGCCAGTGAGAAGCAGGAACCGTGCCGGGTGGAAACTGCCCACCGGTTACTGCCGCCAATAGAATAAGAGCTTCTTGGGATGTTTTCATGTGATCCCCACTATAACACAAGCGATAGTAGTAGTGGGTCACAATCGACAGCTTTGTAAGCAACTGTAACAGGATTGTGAGGCACGATGGAGATATCTTTGTCTGCAAAGGTGTTCGTTCCGGAGAAAGTACTCCTCCGCGAGGTGGCGGGCGAAGCCGTCATCCTCAACCTGAACAATGAGCAGTATTATGGGCTCGATGAGATAGGTACCCGTTTTTGGACTATGCTGACCACGTCATCTTCCATCCGGGAGGCAATCGATGACCTGCTGGCAGAGTATGACGTAGACCGGGCTACGCTGGAGCAAGATATGCGAGATCTACTCAGCAAGCTTGCCGAGCAAGGGCTTGTCGAACTGCGCAATGAATAGCTGGCGGAAGTTCCGGCGACTCTTGCCACACGAGCGCCTGATACTCTTGCAGGCAGCGATGCTCATCCCCCTGGTCAGCCTGGGGTTACGCATGCTGGGCTGGCAGCGCCTCATGCGATATCTCGAAAGGATGGATTTCGACAGTCCGCAGCTCCAGGCTACCAATCTGACACTCGACTATGCCCACCGCATGGCCTGCTTGACCAATGTCGCCGCCGGTCGCCGCCTCATCCGGGCTACTTGCCTGGAGAGATCAATCGTGCTGTGGTGGCTGCTGACACGCCGGGGCATCGACAGCCGGATCGTATTCGGAGCACGCAAAGAGCCTGGAGGGCTACGCGCCCACGCCTGGGTAGAATATGAAGGTACAGTTATCAACGATCAGCCTGAGGTACATGATGGGTTCGCCGTCATGCACTCTTTTGGAGGATGGAAGCCGGGTAATGAGGATTAGAGGTATCTTCTCAATAATCCGGGGGAATAGGCGGTAACTTAAGCTCGATACGCTGTTAGTTCCCGGTTTTCAGGCTCTTCCCAATCACCATAGCCAAGCATAGCGAACAAACCGCTGACCGCTTGTCAATGTTAAAAACTTGATCATCGCGTAAAAACTGCCCCCAGCTAGTGAGAAGATACGATTAGAGCAACCTATCTATCTCGCCGGGCGAGGGTTCGGCCGGAGAGAGTCCACACCACTGTGCATTCCCTGTCAAAATAGGCTAGCGTGTGCTCCCCACTCACCTCCAGCCATCCATCAACGAGTCTGAGCCGCCCATTCATGTCCTCAAGCCCAATGGGATGGGTTGCCGACACCCGGAAGATGCCTGTATCCGGCTGGTAATTGCCCATAAGGACCGTGCCATCCGACGAACGCAAGATGGTGATGTCGCTCCCTGCCAGACGAAACGTGTAATCAATAGACAGATCGGCATGCTCGCAAGAGCTGATATTCATCGACTGCAATAACATAGTGAAGACATTTGGGATACCAGGGGTTGATGTTGGGGTCAGGAACACGATTGAAGGATAAATGTCCGCCTCGCCGGCAGTCGCCTCAGGCGTCGATGTGATCTCGCCATAAACAGGCATCGCCAACGCATCGATATTCCCTCCCATCGCAGCCGTTTCCACCCACCCGACCAGGCCATCTTTCACTTCCACATACAGCCATCCGCCGGAGACATCCCGGCCAAGCACGCTCAGGCCGGTACCGGCCGGCAACAGGCCAAAAGCCGGAGCATCAGCTTCCGGCCTCATGCGCAAACGCGCGTCTTCAGCCAGTAATGTCTCAACCGGCACCGATGGTGTTACCGGCATGGCGGGTATCGCGGTGGGAGACACAGATGTCATGGTCGGGAACACTGTGCTCGACGGCATGGCGATAGGTATTCCGGTAATCGTTGGTCGTGGCGTACTGATCGGAACAGGAGGCTGGGATAGCTCACTGAACACCATCAGCCCACCGACCACCGCCACCAGGATAACACCCACAATGATCAACAGAGCCGCCGGAGGAAGGAGAGGCTGGACAGCGCGAGCCGGCGACGCTTCCGGCGGAAGGATGTCACGCGGCAGCGCATCGATGCGCCGGCCCTCCGGAGCCTGGAACGCCGGGCAGGTCACATAATTGGCGGACAGGCAGCAGCCGGCCTGGTAAGCTAATGCAATGGGTTGAGGCGTCGACACACGCAGGCAGCAATGACCCGACATGGGGAAAATGCCGGCAGCATCTGCCGCGCCATCTACCCCCAGCCAGGGGCATCGATGCGCCTGTGGGCGGGGATCATCGGGTCTTAGCCGGCCTGTTGAGCGACCGGCCGGCCGCCGGAGCCGGATCTGCCGGCAATCGAAGGCATAGGCTTCAGCATCTTGCTGAAGACGATCCAGGAGTGAAGGATGTATCGACCATAGCTGGTCAAGCTCGACATCGCTGACGATAATGATGGGCAGACCCTCGGCCTGGCGATAATCGACGAGATCAAAGAGGCGCTGAGCCGACACTTCATCGAGCCGGCTGTAAGCGGACGAAAAATCATCCACGAGCAACACAGGGATATCGAAGAATAGCCCGCGGAGCCGGTCGTCATCGGCCGTTTCCGGCGCGCCGAGCAGATCAGCAAGCCGGCGCAAAGTGATGAAGAAGTTCGGAAGAGGGACAAGCGATTCAGCGATGTAAGCGGCAAGCATCGAGCAGTGCGAGCCGACACCTCCAATGAATATGCGATTGCCCTTTGGATTCCGGATAAAGCGATCGACATCTTTGAGCAGCAACGAGAACTGGACACGCTGAGTGGGTGTCAAGATCCGCTCAAGCGCCAATAACTCCTCGCGCTTGATATTCTGATAGGGCTCAGGTAGAAAATCGTAATCCTGCCAATGCGCAATCCGCTTCTGGTAATGAGCTTGCAGCCGGCAAAAGCAGGCCACCTTGCGGGCAGCGCCCTCCGGACGATAGGATCGCGCACCCCGGCAGATCGGGCAGGGGAAGATAGGCATGTACAATGTCTTGAGGTTGAACTCATAGCCAAGTTTGGGCAGCTCCCGGCGCCAGAAAGCCATCTGCCCAGCCATCGATCCGGCAGCAGGCGATCCGACTGCTTCTCCTTGATTCCCGGTCATCCGGATATCCCGGGGATTGGGGGCCGGCGGTCAGGAGGTTGGGATTGGGAACCGGGAAGCAGGGATTGCGGATAAGGAAGCGATATCTGTTCGATACCTGATCGATATAGGATCGATATGGGATCGATATGGTATCGATATGAAATGGCCGGCCAGCGATTACACTGTCGGCATTCGATCATACCGTTCTCGCTACTCATCACCCGTTGCTCGCTGCCTGTGGCGACTGTCGGTCTTCGAGCCATAGTAATAATAATCATAGTAATAATGGGAACCATCCTGTCGAGACTTGACCTGGTTAAAAACAATACCAAGAAGTTTGGCTCCGCTTTTCTCCACAATATCAACAACCTGCCTGAGAACACCGGATTTGGTCACGTTAGGCCTAACCACCAACAAAACAGCATCAGCCAGACGCGCAACAAGAACAGGATCGGCCACCGCCATCACAGGCGGGGTATCGATGATGACGATATCGGCCTGGGACTTCAGCTCTTCGATCAGCTCCACCATCTGGGGCTGCTGGAGCAGGCTCGATGCGTCCGGCGCGGGTGGGCCACTGGCCAGCAGGTAGAGGTTCTCGGCAACCGGTATCAAGTTATCGGCCAAGTCGATGGGTTGGCGCAACATCGCTGAAAATCCTACTTTGTTGGCCTGCTGAAAAATCTTATGAAGCGAAGGACGCCGGATATCCATATCGACGACAATGACCCGCCAGCCTCCTTGCGCCATCGCAACCGCCAGATTGGCCGATGTCGTCGTCTTGCCCTCCAGCGGGGTGCAGCTTGTGATGACCAGTGACCGGATGGACCGCTGCGTAATTTCGTGCTCCAGGCTAATGCTGAGCAACCGGTAAGCTTCGGCGCTGGCGGATTCGGGATCGTTGAGGGTAACCAACGAACTTTCAGGCCCATTCCCGGCCCGGAAGACACCAATCATGCCAAGCACTGGGACGCCCACCAACTGCTCGACGTCCTCGGCGGATTTGACGGTGTCGTCGAGATACTCGAAGAGCAAGGCCGCGCCAGCCGCCAGCATCAACCCGATCAGCGCGCCTTCCAGGACCAGAATACTCGCGGCAGACCCCACAGCTTTCCCAGGCAGAGCCTCCTCGACCACGCTAATGCGATCAAGTTCCTTTATATGTGCCATACGGGTCTGCTCGTAGCGATCGAGGAGGATAGCATTGGTATTACGATGCTCTGCAATCAGCGCCTGGAGCTGGGCCCGTTCTTGTGCCTGCTGGGGAGTGAGCGTTCCCTCTTCAGATGTCAACGCCTCCAGATTGGCCTCGGCGCTTTTGATGTCGGCTTGAACTTGATCCATCTGAGCTTGAATATTGTTCAGCGATTCGGTGTATTGGCTCGATTGAGATTCGACATTCTGGGCCACAAAGATGCGGACAATCTCATTGGCGATATCGGCGGCACGTTGCGGGTCTTCGTCGGTAATGGTGAGCTTAAGAAGGTTGGTGTTCCCCACCTGATCGACACGTACCTTCCTCTTGAGAGCCTCCGGCTCGATATCGAGGCTGAGTTTCCGGGCCAGCTCTTCCATGATCGGCCGCTGCTGAAGCAACTCGGCGTAAGTGTCGGCCACGCGCTGCCCCTGGGAAACGGCTTCGGCATCGGGCAGGGTGCCTGATGCCTGATAAATCAGGATGGTAGTGGAAGCCTCATAGGTGACAGTCTTAAATCGCCCTACTCCAACGCCCACCACAGCCCCAACAATGGTTACAATGAGTAGGAGCCACCACCATCTGCCCAGCAGATTAAGATAATGCCGAAGTTCCAAGTAAAGCCTCTTCTAATGAGTGACCAGTACAGTTGGGCGCAAATAAACCCATAGTTTACGACCGTAGGTCGTCGATGCCTTTCATGCCCAACTGTTTAAGTATTTCGCGGCATAGCTACATCTATGGGCTTACTTAGGCCGCGAAATACTAGTTCATAGTGCGCGGTTTTTAGTCAATGGTTATTCGTCCATCTCGTTAACATTCACATTGATGGCCCATTGGTTATATGCTATCAGAATATATCATTGCAACAATATCATCAATGTCATCGGGGCGCTGACATGTTCAAGATAACACAACTGTTATGAATTTGTCATACGAATTTCATGTTTTCTTTAGATAGAAAAGGTGTAAATCAGATAAGATCATAATAAAACACCGGCAATCACCGGGCAACTTGCCGGTGTCGGCCGGCAAACGTTGGTTGGTAGGGTAATCCCCCCCTGACCAAGATGTATTTATGTAATAGTATAAAGGGTGGCCGATCTTGCCGTCTGCCGGACATGTTTGAACAACCCATAGCCTGGCAGGCTTTATCACGATTAGATTTTCCAAGCGAGAAAAAGGCCCTCATTTTAGCATTAGCGCGCCTCAATAGCGCAAACCATGATAATGTCTATTGATATCTTAACGACGATTGTTTACCGGATTTATTGGAGATCATATGAAGCCCACAACCAGCCTTACCTCACATGGTATGCTCATTGCCAAAAAACTGTGCTTTCTTCTGCTGGCAATATCTATCACCCTGATACCTTCGCTGAACGAGAGTCAGATCGCCCAGGCCGCCAACCCGGACGGCGACCTGCGCATCGATGTCATCACGGCCTACAACTTCGTGGTCGATTCGAACGTCGAGTCGCCATCGACCTATGCACCGGAGGCAGCTACCATTGGAGCACAGTTCTGCAATGATGGCTCCAACGATCTGACCGATGTGACGGCTTATGTGGGCGATTTCACAGCCGGAACGCCGGGTGTCTACCCGTCGCGGACGCATCCCCCCCTGGTCGGAACATTCTCCCTGACCCACGAGGGCGGCAGCGCCGGAACCGCCGACGCGTCCCGCTACATCGGCACCATCCCGGCCGGTGAGTGTGTGACCCAGTACTGGCTGGTCTCCTATCCGCGCCTGGATGACAATGGCGACACCGTTACTGGCGGCATCAAGCCTGATGATGACCTGTGGCTGGAGTACGACATCTGGGTGGAGGCCATGGACGGCGCCAGCCCACTGCTGGCCGATGAGACCCGCACAGCCACCATGCGCAATGAGATATCGGCCGCAGCCAACAAGATCTGGCCCAACGGTGATAACAAGGTCCCCCAAGAGTACCTCGACGCCATCACACAGGCCTTTGGCTGGGACACGATGACCCCCGGTGGCAGCAGCACGGCCTGGCCCGGCGAGACCATCGTCACGCAGGGTATCTGGTACGATCTGGGCAATGTTGGACATGGTTTTGACAACGATGGCGACCTCGTCCCTGACCGCAATGCCTGGCTGCAGCCCATCGGCGACCCTGGTACCTACGATCCGGGCTGCTTCCGGCTGGTGCACACCTACGGGATCGTTGTCGTCAAGATGGGAGGCGGGGGAGAGATACTGATCCCCTTTGAAGATCAGCTCTATTTCGAGCACATCCCTCCCGACAACACCGGCGCAGTTGGCCTGGTATTCTACGAGTACGTAGCCATGGACGGTGCCTGCACGGCCGGATTGACTCCCTACCAGGAAGTGGCCTCCGGCTACGACAATGAGAAATTCAGCGGCGACTACGGTGCAGGTATCCCCCCACTCCAAAGCCAGGAAACCAACATAGACTTCGACAAAACCGGCAACGCCACAGTCGCATCCGGTGGCACGATCAACTATTCGATGACTTTCAGCCTGCCTGCCGACGGCGACGCAGAGCAGGTCACCGTATTGGGCAACACCACTGTCGGCACACCGGTGGTCTTCCAGGAAGCCATTCCGGCCGGGACAACACTCTCGGCTGCCCCGGCCCCGGCCTTCAGCAGCTCGCAGGCCGGTTTGGGTGCCACTATCCGCTATTCACACGACGGCGGTCTGACCTGGTCGACCACCATGGGCACCCCGGCCACCGTCACCCACATCCAGTGGTGGCTGGACGATACCGTCCGCAGCGAGGATGCCTCGGCCGTGACCGCCACGGTGACTTTCTCGGTGGTCGTACCGGTCACTTACCTGCCGCCCTACGTCGACGATACCGGCTGCTTAAAAATGGGCAGCGGCCCCTGCTTCACCGAGGATACCCATACCACCATCGTGACCGGGCCGTACTCGATCAGCGGCACGGTCTTTGAAGATACGGGCGTAGGCGGCGGCGCACTGGCTAATGCCCTGCGGGACGGCACCGAGCCGGTCATCCCTAACGTCCGCGTCAGGCTGTTTTACGACGCCAACAATAACAACATGGTGGATGACGGCGAGGCGGAAGTCGCCTATGTGGACACAAACTCAGCCAGTCCCAACTATACTTTCAGCAACCTGCGCAACGGCAACTATGTGGTCCAGGTCGATGTGCTCGATACGGATATCCCCACGGGTTACACGGTCACCACGCCTGAGGAGCGTGAGGCCGACATCAGTGGGGCCAACATCACCGGATTGGACTTCGGATTCGCCCCCGCCCTCTCGCTCACCAAGCGGCTGGATACGGCCAGCTCGGTCCTGGAGGAAGAGACGGTACAGTTCACCATCCTGCTGGACAACAACCTGCCCGGCAGCGGTGATGGGGGCACATCCTGCACCTACGAGGTGTGGTCCTCCGTCATCCACAACACCACCGGCGTGATTCCGGCAGGCGGCGGCCCCGCTAACTCGCAGTGGGTTGACTACAATAATGCCGCCGGACGCCCGGACGGGCTGGTCGCTCACACAGTCATGCTAAACAACGATGATACCATCGGTCTGAGCGGCTTCAACATCGGGGACATGGGCGGCAACATCACCTCGGTCTCCTACCGGTTGTATGTCAATGAGCTGCTTGACCTGGATGACGACCAGATGATCGTCAACATCTATCACAGTGACACCAGTCAAGAAACTGACACCTATCTTTATACGTACTTCAGCGGTCCAACCGGCACAGAGTACATCATCGATGGCACCATGACCTGGGCCCCCACCGGCGGCTGGACATTCGCCGACTTCATCAACAACACCACGGAGATGCAGATCATCGGCGACCGACTGGGCGGCACATCGGGCGATCTTGAGCTGGATGCGGCGGCATTCGTCATCACTACCGACCAGGCCTGCGGCGGCGCATCGACCGTCCTCAATCCGGTCCCACTGACCGATACTTTCGACACTACCTACCTGGAATATGTATCATCCGTGCCACCAGCTGGTTCAGTCGTTGGTGGCACCATCACCTGGCCCAACGTCGGCCCCATCTACCCCGGGCAGACCAAGGAAGTGGTCGTCACCTTCCAAGCACGCGACCCCGGCGCAACTTCACAGACGACTACCAACACCGGCACCTCGACCGGTTCAACATTTGCCAACGGCCGGCCGGCCAACTCGCCAGTGCAAGACACGGCCGATGTGACAATTGATCCCTCCGGCTCGATCTCGGGTGTGATATATAGCGACGCCAACAACAACGGCTGGCAGGGTACGGGCAGCAGCGCAACGGGCTACGATGCCGGCGATGGTTTCATCCCCAACGTGGACGTGACACTCTACGGCTGCTACGATGACGATCCGGCCATTGGTGGCGTGCTCATCACTTCGCCAAATGCAAGCAGGACTTGCTCTGCACAGGGACCTACGGCGGGCTGGTTTGCTGTGCCTGGGCAGACAACTACGACAGATGCCAATGGCGCTTACAGCTTCACCGGTCTACTGCCAGGCTATTACTACACACAGATCACCGGTGGCACCCCCACCAACCAATCGGCCGAGCCGATCCAGAACGGTACCAACAACGGGCAGAGCTGCTCGGGCGCAGCCTGCGATCTGATCTGGCAACCGGCCTCGGGGACGGTCTCCACGGCCAACTTGAATACCACCAACTTCAACTCGCTCACTTCAGGTGAGAACATCACCAACGTCAACTTCGGCTTCAACAGCCCTGCCATGATCTTCGGCAATGTCTGGGAGGACTTTGACGGAGATGGAACCCGAGACACCAACGACGCCGGTATGGGTGATGGCTCCACCTACGTGCGCGTCTACCTGCAAGACTGCGGCACCAATGGCGTGTGCGGTGATGGCGACGATGGTGCAACCATCAGCACATTCACCGATGCCGACGGCAACTACTACTTCACTGGTCTGACCGCCGGCGGCACACAGGACTATCGCATCTATGTCGATACCAGCACCCTACCGGGCAGTTCCACCTGGACAGAGACCGCCGAGACAGATACAACAATAGACAACTCCATCCTGCTGCTAGACCTGGCAGATGGCGCAACCAGCGGCTCACACGATTTCGGCTGGCACCAGACCGATAGCTTCACCATCGGCGATACGCTGTTCTACGACTGGGACGGCGACGGCGCACAAGATGCCAACATTGATGAGGGCATCCCCAACATCGACGTCGAACTGTATATCGACCTGAATGGGAATGGCATCATCGACCCCGGCGATCCGCTGCGTAGCACCAATACCACCGATACTTACGGCCATTACAGCTTCACGAACTTGCCCAATAACGATTACATCGTCCGGGTGGTCACCTCTGACGCCGACTTCCCGGCCACCAGCGTACAGCAGACCAAAGACCCAGATGAGACTTCACCCTGCACCACCTGTGACAGCCTGAGCAGCGTCACGCTCTCGGGCTCATCGAACCTGCTTCAGGACTTCGGCTACCAGCCCACTGGCGCAGGCGCTATCGGCGATACCGTCTGGTTGGACGTCAATGCTGACGGAGCCCAGAGCGGCGTGCAGGAGGCAGGCATTGCGGGTGTAACCGTCTACCTGCTGGTCGATATGAATGGCGACGGCGATTACGCTGTCGTTGCCCAGGATGTCACAGACGCTGACGGCAACTATCTATTCGAAAACCTGCCTGACGGCGATTACCGTGTAGTGGTCTCGCCCAGTGACGGCAGCCTGCCGGTCGATGCCTTTGGGGCTCCTTACGCCAACACCACAGGCACAGAGGGCTCGGTCGATATGGAAACCGGTGGCTCGACCACCTACGTCTACCGCGACCACACCATCAGCAGCGGCAGCACCGATCTGACTGCTGATTTCGGCTTCAGCGCCCAGGGCGCTATCGGTGACACCATCTTTTGGGATGCCGACGGCGACGGCGGCCAGGACTGGAATGAGGCCGGTGTTCCGGGCGTAACGGTGACGCTGTACCCCTTCACCGACAGCAACGGCAACGGACGCTACGATACCGCGGAGCCCGTTGGCGCGCAGATCGCGACAGACACGACCGACGCAGATGGCCGCTACCTGTTCACCAAGATCCCACCCGGCACCTACATGGTGGAGGTCGATACCACAGGTTCATCACCGGTCAATGGCAGAACATTGACCAGCGACCCCAGCGCCGACGGCCTATCGTGCACAACCAGCCCAGAGCCTTGGGCCGGTTTCTATACCACCTGCGATTCGCGGTACGGCATCACCATCTATCCGGGCACCAGCTTCATGGGCGCCGATTTCGGCTACCTGCCGGTTGGGGTGATCGGTGACACGCTGTGGGTCGACACTGACAATGACGGCCTACGTGATGCTGGCGAACAGGGCATCAGTGATGTCACTGTACGCCTGTGCAGCGATGCTGCCTGCACCAGTGTCGTGGCGACGACGGAAACCGATCCCGACGGCAATTACCTATTCGACAATATCGCCGACGGCTCGTACTACGTGGTTGTAGACACAACCGATCCCGATCTCGACGCTACACTGACACAAACCTTTGAGATGTACGACGTCACGCCAGAGAACGTGACGCAAGTCGTCCTGTCCGGCGGCGCGGTTTCATCCATCAACGGAACGAGCTGCACCAACTGTAGTCTCGACGTTGACTTCGGTTATCGCTACGTTGGAGCGCGCAATCTCAGCGGCACCGTCTGTCTTGAGACAACCGGCATCGACGGCGTCTGCGGCACTGGAACATCTGGCGTTGGGACAGGAGAATCAGCCTACAACAGCACCGATGTCTTCCTCTACCAGTGGAACGATGACGGAGACTCAATCGTCGAGCCCGGTGAGACAGTCCTGGTTGCGACAACCCAGACTGATGCCAACGGCGATTACACCTTTAGCGGTATTCCTGACAGCGTTACCTACATCGTTGCGATTGGCGCGCCACAGAGCGGTCTCGATATGACGACCACCCAAGCGTCTGTTGGGGCACCGACAACGAGTGTTGTCGAGACACTCGGCATCAACGGCGACACCATCTCCGGCTACCAGGTCATCCCGATCAGCGGCGCCGACGCTGCCAACCGCGACTTTGCCTTCCAGCCGCGTACTGCCTTCGACTACGGGGATCTGCCGGACATTTACTCGACCACCTTGCAGAGCACGCCGGACGGTCCACGTAACGCAGTACCTGCTACCCCCGACCTATACCTGGGTGCCACTCCGCCTGACACAGAGCCGAACGGTGCGCCCACGGCCGACGCAACAGGTGATGGAGCCGACGAAGACGGCGTGACGCTGGTTTTGGATGGCAATAGCCAATGGGTCATAAACTGTGATGCCCTCGGGCACAATTGCACAGCCGATATCGAGGTCGTTGTCAATGTCCCGGCCAGCGGCGGCTGGCTGAGTGGCTGGATGGACTTCAGCAACAACGGCGCCGGTGACGGCGATTTCACCGACATCTATACCGACGCGGGAACAAGCGATGATTACAGCGAAATGGTTGTCAGCCAGTTTGTAAGCTCATCCGGCACGCTATCGCTGAGTATCCCGGTGCCAAATATCATCGCCAACACAACCCTCGACGGGCTCAACTACCGCTTCCGCATCACGCCCACAGAGCCGCTCTTCCCATCGCTGGCTTATGCTGGGACGGCATCCAACGGCGAGGTGGAAGACTATCACAGCGGCCCGATCACAACGACCCCGATCACGCTGGCCTTCTTCCGCGCAACACAGCAGAGCAACACACTGCGCTTCGAGTGGGCCACTGAAACAGAGGTCGCCAATATCGGGTTCAATCTGTATATCCAGACACGGGATGGGCTGAGGCAGATCAACAAGCAGATCATCCCCTCCAAGGCAGTCGACTCGCTGGCTCCACTGAGCTACGGCTACATCACACGTGGGCTGAGGGGCATGATCTTCTACATCGAAGATGTTTCCCTCACCGCCGAGACACGGCAGCATGGGCCCTTCATCCTGGGAATCCCCTACGGAGAACGACCCGCAGTAGAGGAGATCGATTGGGCTGCCATACGCGCCGAGAGCGACGGGCGAGAGGCGCAGCGCCAGGCCGCCGACAATGCTGCGGCTGCCAACCAGTCGGAGCAGGCTCAGGCCCTGCTGGATGATCTCATCCGGCAAAGCGACGATCGTCACAAGGACGAAGACAATGAGGAACACAATCAGGGCACGGAGTCCCATACAAACAACAATCTGATCGCAGGTCTGGAAGCTCCCCTGGCCGGTCTCAGCCTGTTCAGGCAATCTGACCAGCTTGAGAGACCACTCTTGCAACCCCTGCTGGACGAGCTGGATACAGCCTGGAAGAACGGGGACATCTGCAACAAGGGTGTGTACTACAGCTTGCGAGGCAAAGTAACCAAAGCCCAGTTCTGGCTGGACAAAGGCAGACCGGATGTAGCGGTGAATATGCTCAAGGCATTCATCAATGAGATGAATGCCCACGCAGGCAAGTGCGTCATACAAAGCACCACCGACGAGCTGATCGCGCTGGCCGAGTCACTGATCGACCAGATACTGCACCCGGCCACGCCAACACCAACACCGACGGAGACGCCGACGCCGACCGACACACCAACCGAGACGCCGACGCCGACCAACACACCAACCGAGACGCCGACACCAACCGACACACCGACGGAAACGCCGGCACCAACCGACATACCGACGGAAACGCCAACGCCGACCAGCACACCGACGGAAACGCCGACGCCGACCGACACACCAACGGAAACGCCGACGCCGACCAGCACACCAACGGAAACGCCGACACCAACCGACATACCGACGGAAACGCTAACACCAACCGAGATCCCCGAGGAAGACTTGATCGCGGAGCTATCTGAGCTGATCGCCGGCCTGGAATTCCCGGTGGTTGAGCTGCGCGTCGACACCGATGGCCTGTACCGCATCACTTACGAGCAGATCCTCGATGCCGGGCTCGATCTGGAAAATGTGCCGGTCGAGCACATTGCCATGCTCAACCACGGCGCCCGCGTTCCTCTTTATATCGACAGTGGCCCGTTGTTTGGCCCTGACGCGGCCATCGAGTTCTACGGCCAGGCACTGGATACGCTCTACACTGACACCAACATCTACTGGCTGATCGTCAGCGCCGATTTCGCCAACCGGGTGGCAATCGACAACACGATTGTGGACGCCAATGCCACCTACGCGCCATACTATCTGGAGACCGCCACGCTTAACCGGCAGAAAGCCTATGCGTTCCACGCGACCATCGACGATCCCTGGTACGATACCAGGATGCTGATCTACACGACACCCAAAGCGTGGAACTTCAGCCTACAGGTCGACAATCTCGTTGCTGGGGCAACACCGGGCGCCATCCAGGTAAACGTGTATGGCGGAACCGATTGGCCAAACATCTATCCAGATCACCATATCACCCTTAGCTTCAACGGGCAGATGGTAGCCGATGAATGGTTTGACTCAACCGAATTCCGGCACATCGATGCGCTGATACCTGCCGAGAGTCTGGTAAATGGAGCCAACACACTGACATTGACTTTACCCGGCGATACCGGCGCGGCGGACGAAGTCACGAACTTCGACAGTGCCTGCCTGACATATCCGCGCGCCTTTGTAGCTCGAAATAACAGCCTGACGTTCAAGGCAATGGGAGATGCGTTCCGCGTGGTCGGTCTAAGCACAGCCGATGTGGCAGTCTACCGCATCGACACAAATAGCACTATCACCCGTTTGGATGGCATTGTGGTAACACCGGAAAGCAGCACTTACAACGTCGATTTCCCTGGAGCCACACACACTGCGACATACGTCGTCACTGCCGAAGCATCGATGCTGACACCTGACATTCAGGCTGCGCCCATGCAAGCCGATATCACCAACGGCAAGGCTGACTACCTGATTATCGCCCACCCGAACTTCATCAGCGGCATCCAGCCGCTGGTCGCGGCCCGCCAAATCCAGGGATACACTGTGCGTGTGGTGAACGTCGAAGATGTCTACCGGCAATTCAACTATGGCATCTTCGACGCCCAGGCCATTCGCCGCTATATCCGCTATGCCATCCGCAACATGGGCATCCACTACGTGCTATTGGTTGGTGGAGACACCTATGACTATCGCAACTTCGTCTATCCAAACACGCTCAGCTTCATCCCGAGTTTGTACACAGAAACACATCCGCTGGTGAACTTTGCACCCTCGGATGTACTCTATGCAGACATCGATAATGATAACGTGCCGGAAGCAGCCATTGGGCGCTTTCCCGTCCGTACATCGGCTGAACTAAACACATTGGTCTCTAAGACGCTGGCTTATGGCAACAATGACTATGGGCACACCGCCATCTTTTCTGCTGACAACTCCGAGACAGCAGCACAGTTTGCCGCGGACAGCAATACCTTTATCGACCAGCTAGGCAGCGACTGGTCGGTCACACGCGCCTACCTGGACGATATGCCGGTCAGCACTGCGCAAAGCACCCTCATGAACAGCATCAACCAAGGCGTGGCACTGACCAATTTTGTTGGGCACTCGTCCTACACACGCTGGACATTCCAGGGTCTGTTTGGCCTGAATGAGGCAGATCGGCTGACCAACGCCGGCCGCCCGACGGTGGTCAGCCAATGGGGATGTTGGAATACCTACTATGTCTCACCTGTCTACACCACGCTGGCAGACAAGCTCTTGCTTTCCGGTGATCGGGGCGCAGCAGCGGTGATGGGCTCGACCACACTCACATGGGCAAATTCCGAATCGGCCTATGGCCGCCTGTTGATGCGTTACCTAACGCAGCCCGGCACCACTCTCGGCGATGCCATGCTACAGGCCAAAAACGACCTGGCATCCGGACACCCAGACATGATTGACGTCTTGCTTGGCTGGACACTCCTGGGAGACCCAACACTGGCGATCGTGCCAAGCGGCGGAGAATAAGGTAGCGCCGGGCGCCGGGCAAGCAAAAAGGGCCTTCCGGAAATGATATGGGATGGGAGGATGGGGGCACAAGCGTTAACTTAAGGATCTGTAAGTAAATAACTTCCCGCATTCGATGCGGGTATCCATAACAAGATAGGACGAAGCGCGGGAAGTTATACTTTTACAGATCCTAGTACAGTTGGGCGCAAATAAACCCGTATTTAGAGATGCCTTTCATGCCCAACTGTTTAAGTATTTCGGAGCAAGCCATAACTAT
>JAFGLD010000151.1 GCA_016928235.1 Anaerolineae bacterium
CCCCAAATTCGATTGGTTTGTATATGCGCATAGTATGAACATTATAACACTTTTGCGTATATTATTGAACAATAGATGCTACTCTTTGGGCTTCCAGCCAGGACTGAAACATCAGGAAATCCCACAAACGGTACTTTTCATCATGGGTGCCGGCCAGGTGATCATGCCACAATTTGCGAACAGGATCGGGCTCAAAGTATCCCTCTTCGCGTAGCCTGCGTTCATCCAACAGCGATTCGACCCAGTCGCGCAGTGGGCCACGCATCCAAACACCGATAGGGACGCCAAACCCCATCTTGGGCCGCTCGATCATCTTTTGGGGTACATATCGATACAACACCTGACGGAGCAGCCACTTGCTGCAATTGCCCCTGACCTTCATCGAGAGCGGCAGCCGCCAGGCAAATTCTACCACGCGGTGATCGATCAGGGGGACGCGGGCCTCCAGGCTGACCCCCATGCTGGCGCGGTCGACCTTGGTCAGGATGTCGTCAGGCAGGTAGGTTACCAGGTCGAGATACATCATCTGCTGAGTGAAATCGGGCAGATGGCCCCACCGTGTATAGTCTCCGGCAATCGTGTCCGGTTCGAAGCCGCCAACCACCATCGATGCCGGCTCCAGGAAGTGAGAGAGCAATCCCAGGTACATGGCTTGCGGATTGCCTACCCGCAATATCTCGGCCAATCGATGCAATCTCTCTCCGGCGCGAAGCCTGGCTCCATATGGCAGGAGAGGCAGTATCGGCTTGAGCAGAGCATCCCACGCCGATGGCGAGAGTGCTGTCATCCCCTTCGCCAACAGACCGCGCCCAGCGCCCGGCAGCCACCCGATCTTCCCCCAGATGTCTCGCCCAATGGCATACCGATCGTAGCCGGTAAACAACTCATCCCCCCCATCGCCTGACAGGCTGACGGTGACATGCCGGCGGGCCAGCTCAGAGACCAGGAAGGTGGGAATCTGGGAGGAATCGGCAAACGGCTCATCGTAGAGAGCAGGCAGACGCGGAATGACCGCCATGGCTTCTTCCGGCGTCACATACAGCTCGGTGTGCTCGGTTCCCAGGTGCCGGGCTATTGTTTTGGCAAACGGAGCCTCGTTGTAAATCTCCTCATGGAAGCCAATGGAGAAGGTTTTGACCGGCCGCGCGCTCTGGGCCTGCATCAGCGCCACCACGGTCGATGAATCGATGCCGCCCGACAGGAAAGCGCCCAACGGCACATCAGCGATCATGCGCAGGTTGATGGCATCCCGCAGCAACACATCCAACTGCTCGACGGCCTCGTCGACCGGCCCGGTGAACGGATCGACCACACCCCGCGCGGCAATATCATGAGCCGACCAATACGAGGTGATGGATGGAGCGGCGCCGTCCGGTCCAATCGACAAGATGGAACCCTGGGGCAGCTTGCCGATCCCCTGGTAGATCGAGTAGGGAGCGGGGATATAGTTGTGTCGCAGAAAAAGCGTCAGCGCGCCCCGGTTGATGTCATTCCGGAAGGCCGGATGGGCTTGCAAGGCCTTCAGCTCCGAGCCAAACAGAAAAGTCTGACCTGCCCATCCGTAGTAAAGCGGCTTGATTCCCAGCCGGTCGCATACCAGGCAGAGTCTGCGCGCCTCGCAGTCCCAGAGGGCAAAGGCGAACATGCCGATAAACCGTCTGGTGGCCTCCTCGATCCCCCACTGGGCGAACGATGCCAGCATCACCTCGGTATCGGAGCGGCCTCTGAAGCGGTGGCCCAGGCCCTCCAGCTCCCGGCGCAGCGATTCGAAATTGTAGACTTCACCGTTGAAAACAATGACATAGCGACCGTCGGCGGAGACCATCGGCTGGTGCCCGGCAGGTGAGAGATCGATGATGGCCAGGCGGCGGAAGCTCAATGCAACACCGACCTGGGGATCGACCCACACGCCGCTGTCGTCAGGCCCTCGGTGGACGATGGTGTCCGACATCCGGACGGCAATCGCCTCCAGATCTTCCCGGCTCGTCTGTTGGGTTACATCAAGATAACCGGTAATGCCGCACATGGGACATGACTCACTGTTCTTGGATGGGGTTGAGGTAACGGCTCGCTATTCTAGCCGCTTTGGCGTTCCTTGCCTATGGCCCGATAGAGTGATTCGTAGCGCCGGGCGACGGATTGAATCGAGAACAATGCTTCCACGCGCCGGCGGGCCGATTGGCCCAGTGCTTGCCGTTCCGGTTCCGGCATCGCCAATAGCTGCCTCCAGGCATCGGCCAGCCTGATTGGGTCTCCCGGCGGCACAACTCTTCCGGCATCCCCTACGATGCTCGCCGCGTCGCCCACATCGGTAACCACACATGGGACACCGCAGGCCATGGCCTCCCCGATGACGTTGGGGAACCCCTCGCCAAAGGCTGATGACAGAGAGAAGATGTCGAGGGCGGCCAGGATGCGGGGAATATCGGCACGCTCTCCGAGCAAGTGGACATGCTCATCCAGCCCCAGATCGTCAACCACCCCGGATAACTGCTCGACGCCCCTGCCGGCCAGAATGAAGTGGACATCATGCCGCTCACGCGAGATCTGACCAGCAGCCGCCAGGAACGTTCGATGGTCTTTCATCGGGTCATAGCGCGCCGCCAGGCCAATCAGCAGCATGTTCAGTGGGATGGACAGCTCCTCCCGGACTGATTGTCGTGTAGCGGGATCGGGGTGAAAGCGTTCGAGATCGAAGCCGTTGGGAATGATCTCCCATCGACGGGGCCTATAGCCCAGGCTTTCGTGTAGCTGTTTCCCTGCCAACGAGTTCACGATCACCCCATTGGGCCATCGAGACAGCCGGGCAAGGATCCGCAAAACCAACAGGGACAGTTTAGAGTATCGACGCATGTCCATGTCTGAGCAGCGGATGTTCCAATAGAGAACAGGCACATGCGTCAGGCGAGAGGCTATCGTCCCCAGCAGATCGGCATGATAGAGCCACGTTTGCAGAATATCCGGCTTTTCTCGCCTGAGCAGATTCGCCAACCGGGCAAGCCCGCGCGGGTCGGGTACGCCGGGCCGCATCCCCAGCGCGAAGACCGGTACGCCCAATGCAGCGATCTGCTCGCCCAACGTGCCGAGATCAGTCAGGGAGATTACCGTGTTGGTGAATTGCTTGCTGTCCATGTGGGTAACCAGCCGGGCAAGCATCATCTCCGCGCCGCCGGTATCCAGATCGGTGATCAGGTGGGTAATTTTGAACTGGTCGATGTGGTCTACCATAAAACTTCCCTGGTCAGCACCTCAGATATTGCCGATCACATTGCCTCCCGAATCGGTGGCTAACAATCCTTTACTCGTATCCAGTAGAACAAGCCGATTGCCCCAGGGATCTTGGGCAGCAGCACCGCTATATTGATCTCCTTCATCTGCTGATATTCCACAGCACCTTTGGCCTTCACGATGTATTTGCATCATGGGGGTTAGCATAGATGATCTTGGTTTTTCCCTCGGCGATCTGGGACAGGGTGTCAAAATCAGCCATCTGCTTGTTCTCCGTTTCTTGATGTCTTTACCATGCGCGGCACCATTATAAGCCAGGGTGTATCGCTTTGGTAACTATTGGGAAGACTTATGGTAATTATCCGTCATATGGTTAGACTTAAATCTGTGGCTGTGTATACTCAAAGTGGGCGCGCCGAAGTTTGTAGTTCGGCATTCTTTGCTCAGCACTTAGAACTATTCTTGCGCTTTATCCTTCCTGAGGGGAGAAAACTATGCGTGTTATCATTGCCGGCGGCACAGGTCTAATCGGGCGAGCATTGGCCGAGAGTCTGGTGCGCGATGGACATGAGACCATCGTCCTGAGTCGTTCCTCTGAAAAAGCATCCGATCTTCCTTTGGGCGCGCAACTGGTCGAATGGGATGGTCGCACACCCACAGGGTGGGGCGATCTCCTCAACGGCGAGAGCGCCATCGTCAACCTGGCCGGCGCCAATATTGGAGGCGAGGGATTTCTTCCGTCTCGATGGACAACCGAGCGCAAGCAGATCATCCTGGACAGCCGGCTGAACGCAGCCAG
Source organism: Anaerolineae bacterium (assembly GCA_016928235.1). Classification (GTDB taxonomy): domain Bacteria; phylum Chloroflexota; class Anaerolineae; order Aggregatilineales; family UBA3940; genus JAFGMS01. The sequence continues at coordinate 4,028 of JAFGLD010000151.1, forward strand.
GGCAGTGTTCGACGCCATCCGGGCAGCCCCTGCCAGACCGGCTGTTGTGATCCAGGCTTCGGCTATAGGTTACTATGGTCCGCGCGGCAGCGAGGAGATCGCAGAGGATGGCAACCCGGGCGAGGATTTTGGCGCACAGGTTTGCCTGGCATGTGAGAACAGTCTGGCCGATGTAGAGGAGATCGGCGTGCGCTACACGGTCATACGCACTGGGATAGTGTTCAGTAAAACAGGAGGAGCACTGCCCCGACTGGTCTTGCCATTTCGCTTTTTCGCCGGGGGGCCGCTAGGCAGTGGACGGCAATGGATGTCCTGGATACACATTGCGGACGAGGTCTGGGCCATCCGCTTGTTGCTCAAAAACAAGTCGGCAAGCGGTGTTTTTAACCTGACCGCCCCTCAGCCTGTCACCAATGCCGAGTTCAGCCGGACACTGGGGCGTGTCATGAAGCGCCCATCTTTTCTCCCCATGCCTGCCTTTGCTTTTCGACGGGTGTTTGGGGAGGTGTCAACTATCGTTCTGGATGGCCAGCGAGTGCTGCCCAAGCGCCTGCTCGATCTGGGGTTTACCTTCCTGTTCCCCAGTCTGGAGCCCGCGCTGAGAGAGCTGGTAGGTTAAGCGTGCTATAGTCGTTGCCACGCTCCATGACAAGCGTGAAACTATCTCTCATCTGATACAGGCTGCGGCTTGTTCGATCGTACCATCCAGTGAATAGATCCTTCCAGCTTCTCAAAACCACCATATTGCCGGTATAGTCCATGTGCGTCGCGAGTGGCCAGACATAATATCTTGATTCCCTGCAATTCGGGGCACGAGACAATGTGTTCGATCAATCGTTTGCCGATGCCCTGTCCACGATATGCATCAAGGACAAAGACATCGCACAGCCAAGCAAAGGTGGCATAGTCAGTCACCACACGGGCAAATCCAACTTGTTGTTCTTCCTTATACACGCCAAAGCAAAGAGAATTCTCAATGGCAGCCTGAGTTATGGCTAATGGGCGATCTTGTGCCCAATAAGAGGCGTGATTCAAGAACTCCTGGATCATGTCCAGATCCAGCCTGGTCTTATCAGTGCTGATGGTATAGGCATCAAAATCTTCTGTCATCTGTCTCTTCTCCAAGAGGAGAGCCACCTTTAAGGACGACCCCTCTGGCAATTGTTTGATGGTTATCCGGGTAATTGCTCTACACCCTTGCCGATATATACAGCCGGTCTAACACGCGCATATTCTCAGCCGCGTCCTGAGGGTCGAAGCGGGGCGGCCGTCCACTGATCAATGCATCGGCAAAGTCTTCCACCATCAACTGATAGTGATCGACACCAGGGATGGTGATGACCTCGTGTTTGTCGCCTCGCCATACATGGATAACCTGCTCAGCGTTGGCCGTGGCGACAAATCCACTTTCGACCAAAATTTGGCCCTCATCCCCAAGAATTTCGTAGTTGCTGTCGGGCACAGCATCGAAGCCACAGCCAAAATGGGCCAGTGCACCAGAGGGAAACTTCAGCGTGCCGACCATGTTCATATCAACACCACTGTCTGCCCATACAGCAGAGGCTGTCACACGTTCCGGCTCCTCGCCCAGCATCAGGCGAATGACGTTGACGCAGTAGCACCCCACATCCATGAGCGCGCCACCTGCCATCTCCTTTTTCATTCGAACATCACCGGCGCGTCGATCGGGGGACATCAGGAAGGAGAATGAAGCTTGCATGAGCTTGACCTTACCAACAACCCCCTCATCGACTAACTGCTTTGCCCGCTGGGTGCGTGGGTGAAAACGATACATGAATGCCTCGGCCAGCAAGATGTTTCGGCTCTTGAAAACATCCACCATCTCCTGCGCCTCAGCGGCATCGCCGGCAAATGGCTTTTCGCATAGTGTGGGTTTACCTGCCTCGGCCGCCTTGATGCTCCATGGGGCATGCAGGTGATTAGGTAGAGGGTTATAGATGGCATCGATATCAGGATCGGCTAACAACTCTTCGTAGCTGCCATATGCACGCGGGATGTCCATCTCCCTGGCCACTGCCTGTGCGCGCTTGATGCCCCGGCTGGCGATAGCCGCCACCATACCATTATTCGAGTGTTGGATAGCCGGTATAACGCGCTGACGCCCAATATTTGCCGTACTGAGAATGCCCCATCGGATCTTGTCCACCGTTTTTCCTCCTGTATTATTCTTCAGCCAGTTTCTCGGCATCGTGAACCATGCCGTCCATGATCTGCAAGCCCTGATCCCAGAATCGAGGGTCGGTCAGGTCGATTCCTAATGGCTTCACGATCTCGTGCGGCCAGTCGGAGCGCCCCGCCGCCAGCATATCGAGATAGACCGGCGCGAAATCTGCGCCCATCTCCTGATAGCGAGCATAGAGTGCCAACACTAGCAGGTTACCAAAAGCATAAGCATAGACATAGCCTGGGGTGGAGACGAAGTGCGGGATGTAGCTCCACCACAAGCTATAATTGTTGGTCAGGGTGACACTGTCTCCAAACATAGCGCGCTGTGTTTCGAGCCATGCCTCAGAGAAACGCTCGGCGGTCAGCTCACCCTCTTCCCGTCGCGCGTTGTGGATAGCATGCTCGAAACGATTCATGGCAACCTGGCGGAAAATAGTCGCAAACGAATCCTCGATTGTCTGTGTGAGCATTGCCAACCGCATGACCGGATCGGTCTCGCGAGAGAGCATATCTTCGAAGACCAACATCTCCCCAAACACTGAGGCTGTCTCGGCCATTGTCAGCGGCGTGCCGGACTGGAGCAACCCACGTGGGCGTGCCAGGTACTGGTGGACTCCATGTCCAAGCTCGTGCGCCAGAGTCCGGACTTCACGCGGAATAGGCTTGTAATTGACCAGGATATAGGGGTGGACGGACGGAACACAGCCATGGCTGAACGCGCCGCTGCGCTTGCCGGGCCGGGCAGATGCATCGATCCACTTCTTCTCGAAAAACATATTGGCGATTTCGGCCATGCGCGGGTGGAATTTGCCGTAGGCACCCAGGACGATATCGCGGGCCTCGTTCCACCGGTAGGTCCGGTCGGCAGCCGAGAGCGGCGCATATCGATCGTACTCGAACAGCTCATCCAGACCAAGTAGACGCTGTTTGAGCCGATAGTAGCGGGCTACGATGTCATACCGGGCAGTCACGGCCTCGATTAGAGTATCGACCATCCTGTCGTCGACTTCATTAGACAGGTTCCTGGCCGATATCCAACTTGAATAGCCCCGCAGGTGATCATCAGAAAATTTATCGGCCAGGATGGTATTGAAGATATACGTTGTTGTGCGGCTGAGTAATTTCAGCCCGGTAGAGATCGACTCTGTGGCGCGTTGGCGGACATCCCGATCGACATCATAGAGCTTGGAGATCACCATCTGCTCGGTCATCTGCTGCCCATCGAATTCATAACGCGCCGCGCTGTGAACCTCATCAAAGAACCGTTCCCATGCTTCTCTTCCGGTAACAGCTTTCTCCGCCAGGAGTTTCTCCTCCGGCTCACTCAGCAGGTAGGGGCGATACCGGCGGGTCAGCTCCAGCCAGTGGCGATAATGGCTAAGAGACGGATCGGCCAGAAGCTTTTTAGCTTGTTTATCGGTGATATTGGCCCATTCCAATTCCAGAAAGATCAGCTTCTGGTTCAATCGTGATACACGCTCCATGGTTTTTTGCATCAGTGCCCCAGCGGCAGCTTCTTCGGTATTGGAAGCCCAGAGCAAATGGGCGAATACAGCAACCTTGTAAGCATCTTCCAGGATGCTCTCATATGATTCCAGCAAGGTGAACATCGACCCGGCATCCAGATCGGCTATGTGTCCGTGGTATTCCTTCGCCAGGCTGTCGGCGCGGCTGTCTACATCGTCGAGGTCGTGCTCCAGGGCCGGATCATCGACTCCCGCATAGAGATCGGTGAGATCCCAGGCAACTTCTTCCGCTCCACTTGGTGGGGCTATTTTCGTGTCATCCACTAATGGGTATCCTTGATGATAGTGCTATGTGTACAGGAAGATTATAGCATAACGGATGATGTGAGGTCGGTGATCAGAGGCATGGCCGTACTTGAGAGATCGCAGAGAAAGGCTCAGTAACATTTTCTACTTGACTTGACAAAACGCTCATCAGGGTAACCGTGTCCACGGTCTCTCAGCTCGATTCATGTTCGGCAAAACTGTAGATATCATGTGAGCTGATGAAGCAAATACTGTCACCGTGCTCACGTTTTAGCTCACATAGGCGAGATACGTTCGAGCCAATGATGCTACGCACTACCCAGCCAGGCAGGAAGTTCAGGAACTGCTGTTCATCCGCCAACTGATGCAGATCGGAATTCCGGTTGAATGGCGACGCGGCATCGCCACAATTGAGCAGCCATCCTTCCTCTGTTTCGATCGCTACCCCACAATGTCCGCGTGTGTGTCCGGGTAAAGGGATCAACAAAATAGCGGGGTCAAGACCTTCGATGATCTGGATGCAGTCGAAACCGTACCATTGCTTACTGACCTGATCGTGAAAGACCCACTTGGGCCCATGAGCCCAATGTGAAGCATCACAGCCCCGCTCAACCAGGCTGCGGGGATGGATTGCCGCTTCATACTCTGTACGAAGGAGATGAACCTGCGCGAGGGGGAAATCTCGTAACCCGCCGGCATGATCCAGGTTCAGATGGGTCAAAACAATGTGCCTGACATCCTCGATGTTATATCCCAGCCGGATAACCTGCCGTGCTGCCGTCTCGTCCATGTCACGGGGTGATCCGATCAGCCAGAGAAAGAGACGCATTATCAGCGACGGCCTGGTGTAATCTTGGCTACCAAAGCCTGTGTCCACCAATACCAAACCCTGGTTGGTTTCTACCAGAAGACAATAGGTAATCGATCTTGCAGTCTTGGGCGCAAAACGCGGAACAATCGAGCCACAGTTAAGATGATGAATGGTTGTCATTGTCGCGTGTTCCAGACTGTCCGGTATCCTGAGCGATGCAGCTCAGCCTTCACCCATATCGGGACGCATATCCGAGAGACGCTTAAAAATCTCCGGATCCTCGTCCATGACATCAATCTCCGAGAATGTCAGCTCGGCAAAACTGGGCGGGAGTGGGCACCGGCCGGGCAAATCGGTTTTGGCGGGCTTGGGTGGAATATCCTTACGCAAAGGCGGGCGCGTGGCGGAACGTTTACGGATAATGCGCGAGTCTCGGCTGAGTTTGCCAACCCATTCTCCGTCGACGGTAAACACATCATCCCCGTCGAGCCAACCTACCCATTGCCGGCTCAGATCCCACAAATACGACCCAATCAGAGTCAAGACCCAATCGCCATACGTATTCCAGATAAAACGCGGTTTTGTTTCCACTGTGCGGACCTCCACATCTCAATGTTGGAATGATGGAGCTATCTTAAGGCCAAATGCATCCGGACACAAGCCTGCCTTTGACTCGATAGCCGAGCGCAGTATCAAACATGGCCGGCTATCTGCTCTTTGAGACCTATGAGGTCTTCGTGGTACAATGCTTCGATATTAGACTTTATCAGAAATAACTGAGTTACGCATAACATAAGCCAGAGTTTATGCATGGCACGCCTATCGCTGATAAAGTCTACAGAGTGAATCTCATTTCCTGCCAGGTCAAACAGACCAGTGGAGAAGAGGGGTCGGATTATGATTGAACATGTCATTGTGATGGCAGCCAGCTCCGGCAGAAAATTGGAATCGCTGACCAGGACGCGCCCCAAAGCCATGCTACCTTTACTGGGCAAACCGCTGGTTGCCTGGGTAATGGACAGCTATTACAAGGCGGGGATACGCCGTTTCACCGTTGTGGTCGGCGAGCGCGAAGGCGACGTGGCAGGATGGCTGACCAGCAACTGGTACTCGGACGTTAAGCTGTCATTTGCGCTTCAAGGTCATCAGCGTGGAACAGCCTCAGCACTGTTTGCAACACGCGCTTTCATTGATGGCCCCTTCATCGCAGCGTCTGTCGACGTGATTCTGCCGGACGAGCAGATCGCCCGCCTGGCCGGCTATTTCGATACGCATCCCAGTGATATTGCCGTCCTGAATCTTTTTTATGCCCCCGATCAGATCATGGAAGGGGCCGCCGTATTGCTTGGGCCACGCGGCAATGTGTTGTACATATCTGAGCAGCCAACAGGCGCTCATCAGGATTATATGACTGCGCTGCCGGTTTATGGCTTTACGCCTCGAGTGTTGGATTATCTGGACAATGTGCCGGTAGTCGGGCAGAGTGGCAAGCGTGTACTGCCTACCGCCATCCAGGTGATCATCGATGATCAGGGCGTGGTCGGCGCGTTAGAGGCAGGTTGGTGCATGCGCCTGAACGAGCCCGCTGATCTCCTGAAGGCCAACACGCTTCTGATGTCCAAATACGAAGAGTCCATCGTGCAAAGCCACCTCCCGGAATCAGCAGAGATCACGCCGCCGGTGCACATCGACCCTGGGGTCAAGATAGGCAATGGCGTCAAGCTGGGACCGAATGTCTATCTGGAAAGCGGCAGCACCATTGGCTCCAATGCTGTACTGCAAGATGTCGTCGTTCTGGGCGCGGAGGTAGATGCCGGTCAGCGGATCGAGCGGCAGGTGATCGGCGAGGACAGCCCATGAAACGCGAAGAAGCGATGGGTATTGTCCGGGAGTTTATCAAGAACGAGAACCTGATCAAACACATGCGGGCCGTTGAAGTCGTCATGCGGGCCTATGCTCGCAAATATGGCGAAGACGAGGATAGCTGGGGATTGGTCGGGCTGCTGCATGATTTCGATTGGGAGATCCATCCCAACCTGGATGAACATCCGGCCAAAGGCGCGCCGATCCTGCGCGAGCGGGGCGTCGATGAGGAAGATATCCGTTCCATCCTCAGCCATGCTGAACATACCGGGATACCACGCGCAACCCTGCGAGACAAAGTGCTTTTTGCCGTCGATGAGCTAACCGGGTTGGTGACCGCAGTCGCGCTGGTGCGACCCAGTAAAAGCATCTTCGATGTTACCGCGCAATCGATCAAGAAAAAGTGGAAGGATCGCGCATTCGCAGCTGGCGCCAACCGTGAAGAGATCGAGCAGGGCTGCCGGGAATTGGACATCGATCTGTGGTCGGAGCATGTGCCATTTGTCCTTCAGGCTATGCAGAGCATCGCCTCCGAATTGGGCCTGGAAGGTCAGTCAGACGTCGGTAAGTCGTAGCTGAGACGTCTGGGAAGGATGTCTGGGGGATGTTATACTGCCAGGCAGCCTTGATGTAGGTAGGTAGAGACTATGCCATCGAGATTTGAAACAGCACCCATGAGCCGCCGTGACCTGATATTGGTCATTGTCAGCGGCGTTACGGCGCTTGCGGTTATTATTGGGCTCATCATCATTCTGACCCAAGCCGGCCGAGAGCCAAAGGAACCGATCGGCACAGCCGAGACGACTCTTACATCTGTGCCACCGACTACTGTTTCGGCTGCCGCGCCATCTCCGGTTGGCCCTCCCACCGAGACGCCGTCACCTGTGCCGACTCCAACCCTCGAACCCTACCAGTACAAAGTGCAACCAGGAGACACTCTTTTCGCGATTATCCAGTTGTTTGGCTATCGAGATATCAGTGTTGTGCCAGAGGTTATCCGTCTCAATGAAATGGCGAATGAGACCGATTTGCAGCCTGATGAGACTTTGCTGATCCCGCGCCAGACGCCAACAACCGGCCCGACTGAGACCCTGGCTCCAACGCTGCCGCCCGATGTCACACCGACAGCCACTATAGAGGTGACTATTGGCCCCACATTGGATCACAAAGGCTGCAATTTTGACAACAAATGCCCGTCACCGGACGGTAAATACTGGGTTCATGAAGTCCAGGAAGGCGATACTATTGCACTCCTTGCCTACCAGTACGTTTCCAGGGTCGATGCCATCATGCAGGCCAACGGATCGCCGGAATTTATCGTTCCCGGGCAGCGAATCCAGATCCCGATCCTGGTCACGCTGACTCCGACGCTAACGCCCACCGGCGGCCCCGATTCGACTGCCACGCCGACCCCGACACTCAGCCCTCCGTCGCTGCTGGCTCCGGTCGATGGGGAAACCGTCCCGCGCGGAGATGCCGTGATATTGCAGTGGATCGCCAGACACCCTCTGTCTGCCAACCAGCATTACCTGGTTGTCGCTCACATCGCCGGCACCGACCAGGAACACAAGGCCACCACGCGCAGCAACAGCTATCGTTTACCGGATAGCTTGCGGCCCGGAGTGGGCAAATCGATCCAGATCGAATGGCAGGTCGTGATCGTCAGTGGCGATAAGCCCTCTGCCACATCGATCAGTGGGCTAGGCCCCACCTGGACATTTACCTGGGGGCCATAACGGCGATTTTACACTACGCGCAAACGATGCATCTCAAATCGCCCCCAGCCTTCCAAACTGCTTAGCCAACTCTTCGGCGGAGATGTGGATCATTGTCGGACGTCCATGTGGACAGGTCTGCGGTGATTGGCATCCCTCGAGCCGGCGGATCAGCGCCTCCATCTCGGGAAAACTGAGAATTTGACCGGCCTTGATCGCTGCCTGCTTGCAGACTCGCGAGATCACTTTCTGCTCAGCGGTGGCCTCGGTGGGCATCTCGCCGCACTCGATTTCTCCCAGCGCGGCCAGCAGTGCCTCGCCCGGATCGCCCTGGGCGACCAGCGCCGGAATGGCCAGCACACGGATGGCGCTGCGGCCAAACACCTCGATGTGAAAACCGACCGCCTGGAGATCATCGAGGCTGCCCTCTACCAACGCCATCTGATCGGGTGCCAGCTCGATCACCACCGCCTCCAGCAGCTCCTGCGAGGCCATATCGCCCGACTGTCTTTCGGCCATAAACTGCTCGAAGAGGATGCGCTCATGCGCGGCATGTTGATCGATCAAATACAGCCCGCGAGGCCCCTCGGCCACAACGTATGTACCGCCCACCTGGCCGATCACTCGCAGCATCGGCAGGACACGCTTCTTGCGCTCCGGCAACTCAGTGGTCGATGCCTCCTCCGGTGGCCTTTGCTGAGCGTACTGGCCTGTCTCCTCAATCCCTTCTGCCGATAACCCTAGTTGGCTCATGCGCTCACCGGTGATCTGCGCCAGCCGGTCACGCCTGGCAGCCCAATCGGCCGACCCCCACAAGACTTCGCCGCGAGCCGTCGGAGGAGGAGCATGCTCGACCAGGGCATGTCGGACGGCGCGCTGGACGGCACTGAAGACCGCATCGGCCTGGCGGAAGCGCACCTGGGCCTTGGTAGGATGCACGTTGACATCGACTTCCTCAGGCGGGAGGGTGATCAATAAAGTGGCAACCGGATAACGCCCAACCATCAGCATGGTGTGGTAAGCCTGGACAACAGCGTAAGTCAGGTTAGCATCCTGTACCCATCGACCATTGACAAATAGCGTGATCTGGTTACGGTTGGAGCGGTTGAGGCTGGGCAGCCCGGCGAATCCATAAACCTCGATGGCAGCCAGGTCCGGCCGGTCAGGGATATCGTCAAGTGGAACCACCTCCAACATCTCCGCCGCCATATCGATTCCGTAAACTTCGGCCAATACGCCGCGCAGCTCGCCACTGCCTGTTGTGTGCAGGACTTCCTGATTGCCCTGGTGGAGGATGAAACGAACATGTGGATAGGCCATTGCGTAGCGACTGACAAGCGCATTGACGGCCTGCCGCTCGGTGGTCTCCTTCTTGAGGAATTTGAGGCGCGCCGGTGTATTGTAAAACAGGTTTTCAACGGTAATGACGGTGCCCTGCGGCGCCCCAATGGCCTCACGGCTCATGATGCAGCCGCCCTCCAGCCGGATGCTGGTTCCTGCCGATTCTCCGGCTGCGCGTGAGACCAGGCTCATCCGGCTGATCGACGCGATGGCGGCCAGGGCCTCGCCGCGGAAGCCTAGCGTGGTTAGCCGGTCAAGATCGTCGATGGCCATCAGCTTGCTGGTAGCATGCCGCAAGACGGCCAGCTCAGCCTCTTCCGATGGTATTCCGGAGCCGTTATCGGAGACGCGGATCAGGCGCTTACCGCCTTCCTGCATCTCAACGGAAATGGTGCCGGCTTCTGCATCGAGCGCATTCTCGATGAGTTCCTTAACGACCGAAGCCGGCCGCTCGACTACCTCGCCCGCCGCGATCTGGGCAATAACATCGGAGGAGAGGACATGGATGGTCATGGGATGTTGGCCTTGTGTCTTTGGTAAATAGCTTCTGTTATCCGGTAGATTATAACGCACCATCACAGAGCGTCAGATGCCTGGATATGCTATTGCCGAGACAGACAGTCGAACCGTCATGAAATCTCATGCCCGATCATTGAAATAACCGTTGAACACCAGAAACTGCCAATAGCGATATACTTGTTGCCAATCGAGACCGGGTAAGGGGCAGTAGAAAGAGAGGAATGATGGGCAGACGTTTAATTGCATTGGCTTTTTTTTGCGGTGTGCTGCTGATAGTCGTTGGCGGAACCCAAATGTGGCTATTGACGGTAATAGGAGGCGGCTTGGTGATATCGGCGGTTGTATTTGGAATATTGGAGTGGAAAAAGATTCGCGAGGAATAGCAGTAGGGGTCAGGCACTGTTTACATGAAAACCCGGCAGGAACAGATGAATGAGCATCGATTAACTTGCCCATTCATAGTCTTGATTGCAGGCTCTGGAGTGGGAGTTATTGAATCGCCATTCCATAGCAAGTTTGGTGGTACTGCAAGAAACCATCTCGCAAATCCCCTCTACAGAGAGTTCGAGATGGTTCCTGTCAGACTGGGGAGGAAGGATTCGAACCTTCGGTACCTGGCTCCAAAGGCCAGTGCCTTACCACTTGGCCACTCCCCAATTAGCAATGATTTTACCATAGCGATGCGAAGCGGACAATAATTATATGGCCAGCCTAGAGAGTAAGATTAGATCGTCGAAACTGTCTGAAAACATCGTCAGAAGTCCCCATTGATAGACATGGTTGATCCGTGTAATCCTTTTATCCGAACTCGCTTGACAATGAGCACCACC
>JAFGLD010000152.1 GCA_016928235.1 Anaerolineae bacterium
ACATCGGTGATGTACTGCGTTACATCGGTGATGTACTGCGTTACATCGGTGATGTACTGCGTTACATCGGTGATGTACTGCGTTACAGATGTCAGTAAAGCCGGTTGCTCGATCTATCATCCTTTTGGACTGAGCATGAGCACACCCGCGCGCAACCCCCACCCCCTGACCCCTAACCCCCAACCCCCAATCACCCAATCGATCCTTCCATCTGGATCTGGATCAGCCGGTTCAGCTCCAGCGCGTATTCCATCGGCAGCTCCCTGACCAACGGCTCGATGAACCCGTTGATGACCAGGGCGTTGGCCTGCTCTGCGGAAAGACCGCGGCTCATCAGGTAGAAGAGTTGGTCCTCGCCGACTTTGCTGACCGATGCTTCGTGGCCGATGGTCACATCCTGCTCATCGATCTCGATCACCGGGTAGGTGTCTGAGCGGCTCAGATCATCGAGCAGCAGCGCGTCGCAAACGACATTACTCTTGGAATGATGGGCTCCTTTGCGAACCTTGATCAGCCCCCGGTAGCTGGCCTGCCCGCCGTGCATGCTGATCGATTTGCTGGTGATCTTGCTAGTGGTGTGCGGCGCGCCATGGATGATCTTGCCGCCCGCGTCCTGTATCTGCCCCTTGCCGGCGAAAGCGATGCTCAAAACCTCGCCATGGGCGCCCGGCTCCTTCAGGTAGACGGCCGGATACTTCATGGTGAGCTTGGAGCCTATGTTCCCATCCACCCATTCCATGGTCGCATCGCGGTAGGCGATGGCGCGCTTGGTGACCAGGTTGTAGACGTTATTCGACCAGTTCTGGATGGTCGAGTAGCGGCAGCGCGCGCCCGGCCTGATGATGATCTCGACGACGGCGCTGTGCAGGCTGTCGCTGGAGTAAATCGGCGCGGTACAGCCTTCTAAGTAATGAACAAATGCCCCCTCATCGACGATGATCAGTGTGCGCTCAAACTGGCCCATGTTTTGGGTGTTGATGCGGAAGTAAGCCTGAAGCGGCAACTCAACATGGACACCGGGCGGCACGTAGATAAACGACCCGCCCGACCAGACCGCCGAATTCAGCGCCGAGAACTTATTGTCGGCATAGGATATGACCGTCCCGAAGTACTGCTTGACCAGGTCGGGGTGCTCTTTCAACCCATCATCCATACTCAAGAAGATAACACCCTGTCGGGTCAGATCTTCGCGGATTTTGTGGTACACACTCTCCGACTCGAACTGCGCACCTGAGCCGGCCAGAAAATGGCGCTCAGCTTCGGGAATGCCTAACTTGTCAAAGGTCTCTTTGATCTCGGCCGGGACCTCGTCCCAGTTAGCCACGCCTTTATCAGTTGCTCGGACGAAGTAGTAGATGTCGTCAAAGTCGATCCCGCTCAAGTCAGCACCCCAGGTAGGCATTGGCTTCTTCAAGAAAGATTCCAACGACTTGAGCCGGAACTCACGCATCCAATCCGGCTCGCCTTTCATCCACGAGATTTCCTGCACAATATCCCGGTCGAGCCCCTTGCGGGCCCTAAAGGTATAGTTTTCAGGAACATTGAAGCCGTATTTCTCGGCGTAACTGTCCTTCAGACCTTCAAGCTGTTTTGTCCCGTCGCTCATGGCGATGTGTTCCTTCGAGAGATCTGTTAGTTATTGGCTGTTGGCTGTTTGGGTGCAAACTGCCCTAGTGTTTCGCGGCATAAATAAGCTGTCGGTTATGGCCACATGCGAAACACTTAAACAGTTGGGTATGAAGGGCTTCTTTACTGCCGGGCTATTTCTGCCCAACTGCCCTAGGCAGCCACAACCCCGCTCTCCCGCTCGCGCAGCCAGTCGTACCCGTGCTCTTCGAGATGCAGCGCCAGGTCAGGGCCGCCTTCTTCGACGATCTGCCCGTTCAGCATGATGTGAACATGGCTGGGTTTGATGTAGTTAAGAATGCGCTGGTAATGGGTGATTACCAGAACACCCAGGGTGGGCCCGGACAGCTTATTGACACCCTCTGAGACGATCCTGAGAGCATCGATGTCCAACCCTGAGTCGGTCTCGTCCAGAACGGCGATCTTGGGCTCCAACGCCGCCATTTGCAAGATCTCGGCGCGCTTCTTTTCTCCGCCGGAAAAGCCCTCATTCAGGTAGCGCCCGGCAAAGTCATGGTTCATCTGCAAGAAATCCATCTTCTCTTTGAGCATCCGCCTGAACTCTGGAATGGGCATGCCCCGGTCATCGGGATTGTTGGCCTTTCGGCGGGAGTTGACGGCATGTCGCAGGCAGTTGGCCAGCGTCACGCCGGAAATGGCCACCGGGTATTGGAAAGCCAGGAACAGTCCCAGCCTGCTGCGCTCATCTGCTTCCAGCTCCAGCAGATCAATCCCATCAAAGGTGATCTGGCCATCAGTTACTTCATAAGAGGGATGTCCCATCAAGGTATAGGCCAGCGTGCTCTTACCGGAGCCGTTCGGTCCCATCAGGGCATGAGTCTCGCCTTGCCCAACGGTCAGATCAACCCCTTTCAAGATTGGATTTCCATCGACACTCACATGGAGATTTCTAATTTCAAGTACCGCAGCCATCTAAAATTTCCTCCTGACACCTGTGACGGTGTTTGGTTGCTTCTATATCGCGTTCTTCAGTAAACCGAAGAGAAATCATGTGATTCTTTCCTGATTTTTTGGTCCAGGGTTGTGACCTGAACTCCAATCGCTGAAAACGCTACTGGCTCGGATTATAGCACATCGGCTGTGTTGTATCAATAATAATGATATTTATCGTATTTATTGACTGTCACATCAAGCAGATGCTATACTCTGGTCTATCGGAGAGATATCAACATTGTCAGGCAATTCAATATGATCAAACCGACCAATCATCCTACACGTCAAGCAATCATCGAAGCACTGAAAGCAGTGGGGCAAGCCACGGTTGGTCAGTTGACTCAGATGGTTGGCGTCAAAGCTGTCACCGTCCGGCACCACCTTCATGTATTGCTGGCCGAAGGGTTGATCGAACAGAAAGAAAAACGTCAGACGGTTGGCAGGCCTCTTCACACTTATGGCCTGACCAGTCAGGGGGAAAATCTCTTCCCACACCAGTATCATCGACTAGTCGAGCGCCTGTTGGATCAGGTCAAAGAGAATCTGCCGCCAGAGACGGTCAGGACACTGCTCAGCTCGCTGGCAACTGCGTTGGTCGAAGGCCGGCAGCAGGAACTGGGAAAGGGGACGATCGCGGAGCGCATGAATAGGCTGGTAGCGATATTGGCTCAGGAGGGTTTCCTGGCCGAATGGGAATGGTCTGACCAGGAACTGCGGCTGATCGGCTATCACTGTCCTTATTATTTTGTCGGCCAATACCATCCGGAGATCTGCCAGATCGGCGAGACCATGATCCGGCTTGCGATGGGTGCCGAAGTGGACAAAGAGACCTGCTTGTTGGACGGCGATCCGGCTTGCCGGTTTATCCTCCGGGATTATCCGGATGTGGTATCATTGTAGCTGGACATTGGCGAATTTTGCCTTCCGGGTATAGGATTGCTCTCATTGCGGCTCAATGCGGTAGAACCTTATATGTGTAGGGTAATAGCCATTGACATCGGTGGCAGTTGAGCTGTCACCACGGGCGTTTCCCGTGCATTGGCATAAGAATAGGCACAGGGGAGTTTTCTCCCTCGACCGTAGGGTCGGATTTCACTCGCGCGTGGTTCCAGACTGCTTTTGGGCTACATATTCATATTCGCACCAATTGCGAAACGACGCTCATTCGTCTCGCCTGTTTGAGTGTTGTCCAAAGCCAGGCCAAAAGATGGGCTATTTACGGGATTTCTACACCTTTTTCGCCAGAGTCCAGATTGTAGGTTAAACGGAGGAGGAAACGATGTCTGAGTCACCATCTGAGCCAATCACCAAAGAAGCCGAGCTTAGAGATGCTCTTCGAAAAGTTGTCGATCCGGAGTTGGGGATGAACGTCATCGAACTGGGCCTGGTACGTGAGATCGAGATTGGGACGGATAAAGCCAACCTGATCGTGATCATGACCACGCCATTCTGCCCCTATGCCCCAATGATGATCGAGCAGATCCGTGCGATGGCGGAGGAGACACTTCAAGTACCCACCACCATCGCGTTTGGCGCTGAGCTTTGGGATCCCAGCATGATGGAAGAGGGCGCTGGTGGGGATTGGGGGTTATTCTGAGGAAGCGTCCGGCAGATTAGCTCGGACTGAGGCGGATATGTGCCTCCCTTCTCACTTATCGTAAGAAGGGAGGCTTGCATGAGGAGAACTAGGGTTTGGTGATATGGGTGCGCAAAACTTGCGCCTTAACTATACAGAAATGTCAGCAGACCCTAATGAGTAAAGACGACGAGATTGCTCTCACCGTCTGACCTTCAGCGATTTACCACCAAGGAAACTGGATGAGCTTGAGCACGCCAAAGCGAGAAGTATTCTGATAAGACTGGCCGGTCGGGTCGTTCCAGGTAACGACACCGGACCGGACACCATCGCCCAGCCCATCATCGTTGACCTGGAAGTCAAAGCCGATCAGCATATCTTTCTTTAGCGTGACGGTATCCAGCTTGATGGCAGCTTCGACAATGTAACCGGTTGCTGTCAGCTTCGTCGCACTGACAATGTTGTCAGCCAACGCCGAGCCGCCAAAGCTTTGCTCATTGTCGAAGTTAACGCGATACTGGCCGTCATCCGACTGGTAGCTGCCGGTTTTGGCATTGTTCTGGTCGACAAAGATCTCGATCGAGTCTTGTTCCCAGGGATTGCCGCTGGCCTTGCTGAGCAGCGGGTCGGTCACGACGGCATAGACATACAGATGCTCTTTGTCCCACAGTACCCGGACGTCTGCCGTGGCGCCTTCGGTCCCTGTGACCCAGGTTCCCGTGGTGATCTTAGGAGCGCGGAACCACACCGGATCCTTCCTCCCGTCGATGACCGGGGTACCCTTAGCCGCGTTCGTCCACTTCAGCGCATCGATGAGCGTCAGCGTCCCAAACTTGGATGTATCCGTGTCCTGACTGTTGCTCCAATCATTCCAGGAAAGTGGCGCATCCGCATGACTGCCATCGGTGACGCGGATATCAAAGCCGATCTTTTGTCCGGTGGTCGCGGTTGCCTGCATCGGCAAGGCTGCCTCCAGTCGATATCCGCCCGGCTTTGGCCACACGAACACCTTGACACCTGCCGGCGGGCGCGTGTTCAAGCCGAACGTGTAGTGACGGTCATCATCCTCGTAGGCTTCTGTCTTGCCATTGTTCTCATCGATGAATATCTCGACGGTATCCCCAGCCTCGCGGGTTTTATCATCCACATCCACGTACACATACAGGTAACCATCATCCCAGCGAGTCTGGAAGCCGGCTGCCGGCTCACTGCCCGATGTCATCTGTGTGGAGGGCAGCAATGTCCACAACAGATCCGGCCAAGCATCGATGCGTGGTGTCCCCTTAGGCGTATTCAGCTGTTGGAGCAGCACCGGCAACTGCGCCGTATCGATGATTCCCCAGTAGGCATACTTGGCCTGAAGCTGCTCGTCGAAGAGCAGAGGAAGGTTAGTTCGGGTGGTAGGCCAGGTCTTGAGCCATGTGTGGTCATCGGCCATTCCCCAGAACGTTACCTTGCCGATGTGATCGGCCTGGCGCCTGAGCACCTCGAAGATATCTCGGTAGCGATACCCTTGTCTGATCAGGACGTCTTCCGGCACGATGGTATATTTATCCGAGTCGTTGGTATAGATGCTCATGTCCAGCTCGGTGATGTGAACTTCCACACCGAGCGCGGCGAAGGTCTCAATCGTCTCTTCGATAGTTTCCGCTGAGGGATTTTCGATATTAACGTGCATTTGCATACCGACGCCGCTAACCGGCACGCCCTGTGCCTGCAGTTCTTGCACAACACTGACGATGCAGGCTCGCTTTTGGACGTTGGTTGTGCTGTAGTCATTGATGATCAATGTAGCATTCGGGGCTACCTCGTGCGCGACATTGAAAGCCGTCACGATATAGTCCATGCCAGTCAGCTCGTACCAGCTGCTTCGACGCATACAATCGGGCTGGTCCGGATCGATCACCTCGTTGACGACATCCCAGGAACTGACATCAGCTTCATAGCGACCGGCTACTGCGCGGATGTGATCCTCCAGACGTTGCAGCACCAGGGCTTTGTTCTCCGGTGTTGGCTCCAGTGGATTGCCTTCGGCATCCTGGAACATCCACTCTGCTGCCTGCTGATGCCATACCAATGTGTGACCGTGCACTTGTATGTTGTTATCTTTGGCAAACTGGATCAGTTTGTCGGCATTTGCCCAGTTGAACGTTCCTTCCGTTGGCTGTATCGAGCCGGGCTTCATCACGTTTTCGGCTGTGATGCTGTTGAAATGCATCTTGAGCAGATCGGCGTGACGGGCATCGTCGAGCTGTTGCGGCTCGATGGCCACGCCAATTGGGAAGTAGTCGGCGTATGTCTGATATACCGAGGGGATGTCGGTCTGGATCGGCTTTTGTGCGACGCTGGTGATGGTCACATCATCGATGTAAAACTCAACCTCCGCGCCGGCGTCATTGGTCTCGACATACAGGATCAGCTCGGTGACATCCGCGGGAAACGAATACTGGCCTTGCAGGTGAACCCATTCAGCGTCAGTGACCCCTTCCTCGGCGCTGGGCGCGATCCACTCGTAGGCGGTATCGCCCTCAAGCGGTGTGCGCTGCATCGAGAGGATCAGGCGGCTGGCAGGTTGCCCTTCGACCAGCCTGACATAGACACTGAATGTATAGGTGGTTTCCTTATGCAACAACCCCAACACATTCAGGCTTGGGCCGTTCCAACCGTTGACGCGCCCGGTCGTCTTGAGGCTGTAGTCGCCGGTGTTGGCTGCCTCGGTCGACGCCTCCAGAACCGCGTCGCCACGTGGAGACCAGCCTTGCGTTGTCCCATCTTCGAAGCTGTTTTCCAGGATGATTTCGACTTCTCCCGGCGGGGGCGAAACCATGGTGATCGTGACGTCGTCGACGTAGAACTCGGCCGTCTCGTTGGTGCTTTCGACGTACAATACCAGGCTTGAGGCATCAGTCGTGAAGGTGTACTGCCCTTGCAGGT
>JAFGLD010000153.1 GCA_016928235.1 Anaerolineae bacterium
ACAAAAACCGCCGTTTTCTTCGGCGGCAGACGGGGCAACTATTCGCGTTCGCGCCTAGTTCTTTCTTCCTTCTCCGTCTGCCTCCTTTGTTGATAAAAGGGAAAGATCTACCAACTCATCCCGCAACATATGACCAGTATAACATGCTCATATTCCAAATACAAGTTTTTGACCGATTTTCCTCAAAACCTGGTGATTTATGCCAATCTTCCGGCGGATTCAGGTACCAGAAATGCCGATCCAATCGAATAAAGATGGGCATTGCCCTGTTTGCCGACAGTTTGAAGCACCCCCATCTTGACCAGACAGTAGGTCATCTTCTGAGCAACCGACACGCGCTGGCGCAGCGCCTGGGCAAGGCTGCGATTGGTGAAAGGCTGCGGAAGATTGTCGGGCAACAGCGGCAGGAAATCGGCAGGTCGTTGAAAGAGATGCCGATCGAGCACCTCTACCAGGCGCCGATCCACAATACTCCACCCCTTGCGGCGCCAGCTTCCACAGCCATCGTTGCTGCGTATCTCTTCCTCGCGGATGATCAGCACCTCCAGTTCGAAGAGAGGATGCGCGATAAGATGCGGAATGCTGACCAGCTCCCCAAAGACATGCTCGATGCGCCCACGCCGAGGAGACTTCCGGCGTTCGTCGATCTCGCCACCTTGGCCAAGCTTGACAAGCCGCCTCTCCTGAGCAATCGGGTGGACCAGCCTGACCGGGTGGTTCTCGATCAGCCGCTCCAGTTTGCGCTTCAACTTTCCACAATGCCGCGTCTGTATCTCGATCAGCATCTCACTGCGGACAATGTCAATAACATATCCATCGACATCAACCTCGCATCGATCGCCCGGTTGGGCATACCACTCTTTAAGCGCAGCGTGCAGAGAACGCTCGGCTAATGTTCCTATGCCACCACTCAACACAACACCCACTATTCCACAGGCTGAGATTGCGTAGTTTCGCTATTGTCTTGCGGAGCATCAGCGGAAGATTCGCTGAAAGGCACATACTCATAATTGCCTGGCCCGGCATACTTCTCCAACTTCCCTAAAACAACCTTAACATTGTCACCCTCTCCGGCAACAAAGCATGGTTTTCCGTCCTTGCCGAATGTCAGATCGTAGGGCTCATCCAAACTACCCTGTTCCTCCAAGAGATAACGAGTCCACTTGAAATCCCTTTGAGGCTTAAAGCCAAATTGCGCGGCATAGTCAACTGACTGATAGATAATTTGATGGATAAGCTCAGGAGGACATTTGGTCGGATTTGTGCCGGCAAATGCTTCCGCCGGAACCTGCGTCGCATACTCGCTGGCCGTATAACCAACACCACAAAAGGTGTCCTTGACACCCATACACAACCTATCCACAAAATAAACACCAAACGCAATACCGCCATTGGGTTGAGAGCGCGCTATCAGAATACGCGCCGGCCCTTGACTATCGACATGATCCCAATCGTCGTTGATCAAGCATTCCAAGATAGGATATTCCCTTGCGCCACGAAGAAGCAGCCTGGGATTATCCGCTGCGGTTCGAGCATTCCTGGCTTTAGTAGAAGCTTTGGTTTTCTGCCGCCGCTTCATGAGTTTCTGCTGATGTCGTCTTTCATCTCTTGGCATATCTTCACTCCATAATCAATCACTGGTGACCATTGGCCTGCAACATTATCTCTTCGATTCCCATAGCGGCCAGCGAGGCCACTTGTAAATCGGCATGGCTCAGGTCAAGAAAAGATGTCATCTCCGTCGGCACGGCCACCGCGAAGACACCTGCGCGGTTAGCCGCCGTCACGCCATTGGGTGAATCCTCGAAAACAATTGCTTCATGCGGGGCCACATTCAGCGCATCGAGCGCGGCCAGGTACAGGGCCGGATCGGGTTTGACCCGCTCCACATCGTCAGATGTCTTGATGACATCAAAATGCTCTAACAGCCCCAGCCGCGTCAGATGCTCATCGATCCACCTGCGTGGTGAGCTGGAGGCTATCGCCAGCTTGAGCCCTATCTGCTCAGCATCGGCAATAACTGTCTCTACCCCTGGCTGGATAGGTTGGGTAGCAACAATTTCATGCATGAGCGCACTATGCTCGTCCAAAACCGCCTGTCGATCGATAGCATGGCCCAGATGCTGCTCCAACATCCCCAACGGATCGACACCCTGATCGGCGAGGCTGCTCCCGATTGCCCTGGCGTAAAGCTCCAGAGGAAACTCGACACCATGTGCACCGAGCGTCTGTCTCCATGCCTCATAATCTGAGAATTCAGTTTCTAGAATAAGCCCATCGAAGTCAAAAATCAGTGCTTTGATCACTTACGGTACATACCTCCAGAACGACCTCATCCCAAATCTGATTATAACAGCCCACCAAGAAACCCCGAAAAAGCAAAGGCCATCTGAGACGCCCTCCCCCAGATGGCTGGCCCTGCGCATATGATATTTGCCCGCCGCCAGCTACAACAATCGACTTGATATCATGTGACTAAATCCCGTGCTTGTGTCCAACTGAACTCTTTCTGGGCACACTACTGCTCAACCATCGACCAGCCACCCCACCACTGATCATGCGTAATGATTCTCCCATATGGATCTTGGTAGTTGCAATACTGCTGGTGCCATCTATACACCGAGCATTGATACACCACTTCAAACGAGAACTCAGGCGCTGTTGCCCATCCCAGAGTATCTCTTATCGCATCTTCCCCATATTGCGTTGTCCAGTTGCGCCAAGCCAGACCAAATCCGCGCTTAGGTTGGTAGAGACCAGCCGGCGGAACAATACTGGGATCGGTTTCGGGCATAGATGACACCCATTGATCTTTGCCCCCCGTAGAAGTTCCCCTCGAAAGGCTTCCTGGCGCGGACTCCCAGAAGGCATATATTCTATTCTGAAACGCAATCCACATCATGAAGCCATTTTCAAAAGACTGGTATGCTGCCTGGGAGGTCATCACTTCATCTTCAGGACAGAGGTCATTTGGCGCAAGTGGGTCAAGATCTCCTACAAAGAACCAGGTGGTGGGGCATATCACTTCAACTGAAATTGACTTAGACGCATATGCGTACGCTTCGCTTCCGTCGCCGCCCTTCACCGACAATAAGAAATCCGCATGATAACGCGCATCGCCAGGAATCGTGACAGTACGTGTTCCCACCAAAGGAACGGACATATACTCACTCGGACCGCAGGGATGCCACGTGTGCCCATCATCAGCGGACAAACACTCGCCGATCTTTGCACTGGAACCAACAGCCTCCCAGGAAATCGTTACAGTGTCACCAACATTCGCCGTTTCAGGACTTGCGGTGAAGCTGATGATTCGAGGAGAAGAATCAGATGGCGATACAGGTTGCCCACCAGTGTCACTTGAAACGGGGATCGCTGTCGGCGCAAGGCTGGCCGGTGGCTCGGTAACAGGCGAGGCTTCCGAAGCTTCTGCCACTGCCAGTCCCGCTGCTGGAATATCCGCCGTAGACTGAGCATCGCTCTCTCCTGCCGAGGCAGATGACTGAGTAGGCTGAATAGCTGTCGATGTTGGGACTGATGTTTCTGTAGCCGGTTGGCTCGGCGTCGGTGGCACTGTAGCCGCCGGAATCTGACCGAATTGTCCCCCGAACTCTCTCACAGGCTGGGTCTCTGCATCGGGTGCTCGGCAGGCAACCAACGATACAATTAGGGCAAGAGATATACACAGCAATTTCTTGGCAGACATGAGAACACTCCTCACTCAAGGGGAATCAAGTCGTCAACATCATACCTTCGAAGATGTTGACGACGCTACATATATAACTATGCACAACAAGCAAGAACTATTACAGACGAGGTTTCCTTAAGCACTCACCCCTGGGAAAGAGTTTTTGACTCACAAGAATCGTGGCGATATAATCCTCACCATCATTATGGAAATTGAAACTTTCTACACCCATCATCACCATCACAACACCCTGGAGATTGGCTGCCCGGCGGTGGCGATGGTGCGCGTGTAGTTGACGTTACCAGTCAAAGTACCTTTCGCTCTTACAGAAACCTCTGGGTAACCCAGGGGTTTTTTTCATTTCTGGCACATGACAGAGAGAGATCTTATGAACGCATCCGAGCCCCAAATACGATTGGCATTGCCCAGCAAAGGACGCATGGCCGAGGAGACTCTGGAATTCCTCGATGAATGCGGCCTGCGTATCAACAAGGCCAATCCGCGGCAATACAGCGCAACCATCCCCGCCCTACCCCAGGCATTGGTTTTGTTCCAACGCGTGCGTGATATTCCGATCAGCGTCGCCGCCGGTGACATCGACCTGGCTATTACGGGTTACGACGTCGTCACTGAGGTATTGGGCGATGCCCCCCGCGAGGTGATCGTCATCCACGACAATCTGGGGTACGGCGGATGTGACCTGGTGCTGGCGGTGCCCGACACCTGGGCCGATGTCGATTCGGTCGAGACGCTGGCGATGCGAGCAGAGCGATCGGGTGGACTGCGGGTGGCGACCAAGCACGGCAATATCGTGGGGCGATTCTTCACCGAGCGCGGCGTGACCAACATGCAGATCGTCACCGCCGACGGCACGCTGGAGGCTGCTCCAACCGTTGGCTATGCCGATATGATTGCCGACATCTCGTCGACCGGCACGACTCTGCAAGAGAACCGCCTCAAAATACCGTCAGATGGCGTGATCCTGACCTCGAGCGCCATTCTGCTCGGCAACCGGAAGGCGCTCGAGGCACGCCAGGATATTCTCGAAGCCACCCGATTCCTTTTGGAGTTTATCGAGGCCTACCTGCGAGCGCAGGGGCAGTATATGGTCTTTGCCAACATGCGCGGCGACACGGCGGAAGACATCGCCCGGCGAGTCTTGAACCAACGGGGTTTGGGCGGCTTGCAAGGGCCGACCATCTCGCCGATAATCACCCCCGATACCTCAAGCGGCTGGTGGGCGATCAATATCATCGTCCCGGCCAACCGGCTGTACACTGCCGTCGAGCAAATCCGGAACATCGGCGGAAGTGGGGTCGTCGTCACGCCGGTGCGTTACATTTTCGATGAAAGCCCGGCCCGCTACCGGCAACTGCTACAAGAACTCAACAAGACCGAGAAAGGGAAAGCATGAGCGACCTGTTCCAACTCTACGATCTGGCAACCGCTCGCGACGGCATTCTGCGCCGCAAGCCCATCAACGACATCGAGGTTACGCCTGCAATGAAGGAACGCGCCAGGGATATCTTCGGTGAGCCGCTAACGCCCCCGCAGGCCGTCGCCCGTATCATCGCCGATGTACGCGAGCGCGGCGACAACGCGCTGCGTGAATGGACACAGCTTCTCGATGGTGTTGCCCTCGATAAGCTGGCCGTGACGCCTGAGGAGATCGCCGCCGCGGTATCCAGCACACCGACCGATGACATGGCGGCGCTCAAGCTGGCCGCGCAGCGCATCGAGGCGTTTCACCGCCGCCAGCCGCTCATCTCCTGGATGCAGCCTTCCGCCGAAGGGCTGCTCGGTCAGCTCGTTTTGCCCATCGAGCGGGTTGGGGTTTATGTGCCCGGCGGCACCGCCCCCCTCCCTTCGACGCTGTTGATGTGCGCCATCCCGGCTCAAGTTGCCGGCGTGACAGACATCATCGCCACGACACCGCCAGGCCCGGATGGCACTGTTCCATCGATTATCCTGGCCGCCGCCCATGTAGCAGGCATCGACACAGTCTACAAGCTGGGCGGCGCGCAGGCCATCGCCGCGCTGGCCTACGGCACGGCCGGCGTTCCGAAGGTCGACAAGATTGTCGGCCCCGGCAACCTGTTCGTGACGCTGGCCAAGCAGCAAGTGTACGGCGCGGTCGGCATCGACGGGCTGCTGGGGCCGACCGAGACGGTGGTCATCGCCGACGAACACGCCGACCCCGCGCTGGTGGCCGCCGATCTACTGGCCCAGGCCGAGCACGACGTGCTGGCATCGGCCATCCTGATCACGCCCAGCCGCCCGCTGGCCGAGCAGGTCGCCGCGCAAATCGGGCAGCAGATCGAGACACTAAGCCGCTCCGACTTTGCCGCAGAATCCCTGACCAGGCGCGGCGGCGCGGTGATCGTCGACAGTCTGGAACAGGCCTTCGCGGTAGCCAACACGTACGCGCCGGAGCACTTTCAACTCTCGGTACGCGAGCCGAGCGCCTGGTTGGGATATGTTCGCAATGCCGGCGCCGTTTTTCTCGGTGAGTATTCTTTCGAAGTTTTGGGCGATTACGTGGCCGGGCCAAGCCACAGCCTGCCGACCAGCGGGACAGCTCGTTTTGCCTCCGGCCTGAACGCGGCCGATTTCGTCAAGATCACGCCGGTGATCGGGCTGAATGCTGATGCCGCCGCCGAACTCAGCGCCACCGCCGATACGATTGCCCGCGCCGAAGGGTTGACCGCCCACGCCGCAGCGGCAAGAGCCAGGCGGAGAGAATAGTGATGAGTGATGAATGATGGGTGATGAGTTTACAGACAAAAGCACTGTAACAAGGGTAGAGTAAGCGTCCATCAGTCCGTTTTGTCTGTGAACTGTTAACTGTAAACTAAAACTCATCACCCAAACGATTTGTTGTGTAATCGTCCATCACGCAAAACTCATCACCGGAGTAATGATATGACCATGCCAAGAACATCGACCACCGCCGTGAGGATACGGCCTGACATCGCCGCGATGGAGCCTTACACTCCTATTCTGCCGTTCGAGGTTCTGAGCGAGCGGCTGGGCCGGCCCATCGATCAGATCATCAAGCTGGATGCCAACGAGAACCCCTATGGTCCATCGCCCAAGGCACTCGAAGCACTGGCCGGTCTGGGAAGCAATGCCTCGATTTACCCCGACCCTGAATCGCGCCGGCTGCGCGCCATGCTGGCCGGTTATGTAAAAGTCGATGCCGCCTACATCCTGGTCGGCGCGGGAGCCGATGAGCTGATCGACCTGATCATGCGGTTATTCATCATGCCGGGCGATGCAATCGTCAACTGCCCGCCGACCTTCGGCATGTATCCGTTCGACGCGGCTTTGTGCGGCGCGCGGCTGGTAAGTGTCCCGCGCCGCGCCGATTTCTCGCCGGATGTCGAGGCCATCGAGCAGGCGGCCCAAGAGAACGACGCAAAGCTTCTGTTCCTGTGCTCACCCAACAATCCCGACGGTGGCCTGATCGAGCCCGCCGAGCTGGAGCGTCTGCTGGCACTGCCGCTGATGGTAGTGCTGGACGAAGCCTACATCGAATTCAGCGGCGCCCAGAGTATGGCCGGGATCGTTCCACAGAAGCCTAACTTGATCGTGCTGCGCACCTTCAGCAAGTGGGCCGGGCTGGCCGGGCTGCGGGTCGGCTACGGCATCTTCCCGGAGAGCCTGATGGCCCACCTGTGGAAGATCAAGCAGCCGTATAACCTGAACGTCGCTGCCGATGTCGCTGCTCGTGCCTCGCTGGCCGATCTGCCCATGCTGATGGCCAACGTCGAGCGCATCATCGCCGAGCGCGGCCGCCTGATCGAGCAGATGTCAGCAATCCCTGTCCTTTGCCCGTACCCCAGCCGGTCTAACTTCATCTTATGTAAGGTAGTCGGGCCGGAAGCCATTGCGATCAAGAAACAGCTTGAGGATCAGGGTATACTAGTCCGATATTACAAGCAGCCGCGTCTCAGCGATCACATCCGCATCAGCGTCGGCACGCCGGAGCAATCCGATGCGTTGCTAAAAGCGCTATTAGCTATTAGTTCTCAGCAGGAGGGGCAACAATGCAGGATTTCAGGAACTTGAGGGTATGGCAGAAATCCCACCGGCTGACATTAGATGTGTATCGGGCAACAGTAGCTTTTCCCAAAGAAGAGCGATATGGGTTGACAAGCCAGATACGCCGTTCGTGTGCATCTATACCCGCAAACATCGCCGAAGGCTGCGGGCGTGATAGTGACGGAGAGTTCACCCGTTACCTGCATATCGGGATGGGCTCGGCCAGCGAGCTTGAGTATCACCTGCTGCTGGCACACGACATTGGCCTTTTGCTACTCGATGTGTACACCCAATCTGGTCGAAGTAAAACGTATGCTCAATGCATTTATCCAAAAACTCAAAGCTAACAGCTAATATAGCTTTTTCAGAAAACATTCTGGACAGTTTTGTGTTTATCAGAGATGTTGACTTTGTTTCAAGCATTATCTGAAAAGCTATAGCCAGCAACCAACAGCTAACAGCCAATAGCTAATAGCTAATAGCTAACAGCCAACAGCTATTCCACATGGAGAGACACGATGACCAACCGACAGGCCACCATCACACGTCGGACGAAGGAAACGAACATCAAGCTGACCCTCAACCTGGACGGCAGCGGCCAGGCCGCCATCACCACCGGGGTCGGGTTCTTCGACCACATGCTGCACCACGTCGCCGTGCACGGGCTGTTCGACCTCACCGTCGAGGCGACGGGTGATCTGCACATCGATGCCCACCACACCATCGAGGATGTGGCCATTGCCTTCGGCCAGGCGCTCGATCAGGCACTGGGGGATCGAGCCGGGATCGCGCGGATGGGCTCGGCCATCGTGCCGATGGACGACGCGCTGGCCCAGGTAATCGTCGACCTGAGCGGCCGGCCTTACGCCGTCGTCGATGCCAGTTTCGATATGCCGTTTGTCGGCGAGATGCCCACGACGCTGGTCAGGCACGTGCTAGAAAGCATCGCAGCCAATGCACGGATCAATTTGCACGCCCGGGTGCTCGACGGGTGGGACGATCACCACAAGGCCGAGGCGCTGTTCAAGGCCCTGGGGCGCGCGATCGATGCTGCCACGATGCGCGATCCGCGGAGGTCGGGCGTGCCCAGCACAAAGGGCACATTGACGGATTGAGTGATTGTGTGATTGTGTGATTGTGTGATTGATGATTGAACGGCAAGGTGACTGGTAGGAACCCTATCGCAGGCAGTAGGCAAGAGATTGTAACGGGTAGGAAAGACATTGCAGGTGGTAGGAACCACATTGTAACGGGTAGGAAAGACATTGCAGGTGGTAGGAACCACATTGCAAC
>JAFGLD010000154.1 GCA_016928235.1 Anaerolineae bacterium
ACAAAAACCGCCGTTTTCTTCGGCGGCAGACGGGGCAACTATTCGCGTTCGCGCCTAGTTCTTTCTTCCTTCTCCGTCTGCCTCCTTCCTATCTTGCTTGCGTTGGTAACCAGGACTTCTGTTACTGTCCTGCTACATCCGACAGTATAGCATGGTTTATCGACACTGGCAAGAATTTGGTCGACGCAATTACTTCAAATCTGTTCTCGCGCATAGTCTATACTCACAATGGGGATTTTCAGGACACCAAAAGTGATTTCGCTCATCCCAAAACAGATGTTAAAGCAAATGTCTTAAGCCGGTAAAAAACAGGGGTTGGGATTAGGGTCAATACCCGTGAATGAATTCTCAGATCGCAATACCACCCATTGGTTTTGACGCGAATTTTGCTCAAGCGTCGTTCTTAAGCTTTCACCGCTTCCGTTATGGAAGGAGCAGCGTTATGGCAATTGCCAGGGAGTTGTCAATGATCAAAATGTTCACCCACCCATCCACCATAGGGAATGAATACAGCTTTTGACTCGTCACTCATCACCCAAACGACTACAAGTCGTCCATCACTCGTCACTATCTTCAAGGAAGACAATGATTTCATTCACGGGTATTGGGATCAGGGTCGACTCCCAAGAACCGTCATGATCGAGGATCGTCGTTCCCGATTCCTCTACACCAGGCATATACTGCGTAAGCTCAGGGGCCCGCGCTTCGACGATCCCGTTCAGGTAGCCCCATTCAAGGTGACGCTACATCCCCCCCAGTTTGATACTTTCCTATACGACAAGAAACCAGCCGAATCAACAATCAACATTAAGAATTATTCGCCGGATTGCCAGGACTGAAAGGGAACCTTTTTACAACATGCAGCGTCTTGACTTTTAGAAAAGCTGGAATCATGGTTCAAAGAGAAGAGGAGTTGAATGGCTAATGAATACAAAATATACCTTGAATGCCTTGGGCGTCATTATTGGGTTGTTTCTGGTAGGATGTGGACAGGCAGCAACATTGGACGAACAAACAAACGCGCAGAACAGGGAGTTAGCAGCAGCAACCGAAGCACCCGCAGCCGACTGGGGCAAACCACAGCACAACGCACCAGCAGACAGCATTGCCGAGAGTCCCGACGAAGGCGATCCATCGGTTATCATGCCTGCCGCGCCAACGATGATATATGCCGACTCGGAAAAGATGGAAAGAGGAGATAGCGCGTCTGAAGCATCTGGTGGCGAGATTGCAGTCGCCCCTTCCTCAGACAGCGGTTCTTCAACGCTCCCTGATCAACAGTTTCAATCCAGTCTCACGGCTGGCGAGATTGACGACAACAGAGACTTCGAAGCTTATCTCCAATATCGATTAGACTTCATGCATTTTCTTGGCCATCCAGTCCATGACCGCGATGTTACTGAACGACATATTGTTCGGGTCAGAACATCGACTGGAATACCTGTGTTGGGGGCAAAGATACAGGTATATGAAGGCCAAACACTGGTGACTACACTGCAAACACCGGCCACTGGAATTGCTTACATCTTCCCACAGGCTTATAACACCTCCAATCAGGCCGGCACACTGAACGTGGTGGTCAAGAAAGGCCAGGCTGAAAAAAGCTTCAGGCTGACCAGACAGGGCAATAACAACATCTGGGATGTTGATCTTAATGTACAACCTGCACAGCCGCCGATCAAGCTGGATGTGTTGTTCCTACTCGACTCGACAGGCAGCATGGGAGATGAAATCGAGCAGTTACGCAACAATATCCTCAGCATCTCGGCCCAAATTGCAGCATTACCCAGCCGACCGGACGTTCACTTTGGAATGGTCACCTACCGCGATCGGGGTGATGAGTATGTCACACATGTCTCCGACTTCACCGGCGACATACAGGAATTTCAATCGGCGCTGATGAATGTCCAGGCCGCCGGTGGGGGCGACATACCCGAATCGCTCAACGAGGCCCTCTATCGAGCAATCAATGATGTACGTTGGCGTCAAAATGACACTGTTAGTCTTATCTTCCTGGTAGCCGACGCCCCTCCTCACCTGGACTACGCCCAAGACTACGACTACGCTCAAGACATGCAAAAGGCAGTTGAGAAGGGAATCAAAATCCATCCGATTGCTTCCAGCGACCTGGATGATCAGGGAGAATACATCTTCCGGCAGTTAGCACAATACACCGGAGGACATTTCATTTTCCTCACCTATCAAAGCACTCCCCAAAGCTCTGGCGAGCCAGGCACCGAGCATCATGTTCAGGAGGGCAGTTACACAGTCCAAGATCTGGACAAACTCGTTGTACGGTTGATACAGGAAGAATTAGCATCGCTTTCTGGGCTGGAACAATAATAAAGTAACATCTCACGGAATCAGTATGTATGAGGGCGAGGTGTAACACCTCGCCCTCTTCTGCTTTTTATCTGGCTATGCCTCCACTGAAAAAGGTACCTTTTCGCAAAATCGACACGCTCAGAAGCGTTTTGCTGGTCAAAAATGAGGCCCCATTGCGGAAAAATCGCATATTGTGCTTGGCACGAGGCCAGAAGTGTGTTACCAAGAACGTCAGACAGGAAAACGTCGTTTTCCAAAATCGAGTTTTTTCAGTGGAGTCACTACATTGTTATAACACCGGTTACAGCCATCGGACTCGAAAACTGTGCCTTTTATTTGTGTATACCTTTTTTCAGGGGAGTCATGCGATGAAAAATCAGAGCATTGATCACCTGAATGATGCAGACCGAAAACTGGATAGCCAACAACTAACATCTGAGTAATGACACGCACACTTTCTATCCAACCAGAGCTTACTGGGCAAACTCTACCGCCATTGCGAGTCACAAGGCGGTTTGCCTTCTTGTCTATTAACAACTATGATCGTCATGATCCATCAAAAACCCCAAAATTTGTCACATTGTGTAATCATTAGGTGTGGTTAGTTTATGGTAAGATACTAGTATGTCACCCGAGAAACGAACTGTCATTGTCCGCTGGCTATTGGGCATAACCACACTGGTGCTTGCCGGAATCAATCTTCCTACCCGGCATTTCTCATTGGTAGAATGGATTCTGATCTTCACATTGGTCGCACTGATCGCTTTAGTGCGGAATTATGGCATTGGTGTCAGCTTTGGCGAATTCACCTTTATGCCTGTTACCGTGCTGTTGGCCTACCTAGTCTTCGATCTAAAAACCGGTTTGGCCGTCATGGTGCTTGGTCTGGCCATCGGTGGTAGTATCCATAGTGTCCGCAGGTGGAAGGAGAGCAGATCCAAAACGGAAAATTGGTTAACTGCCATCGAGCAAACACTGGCACCAATAGCCCATCATGGTCTGAGTCTGATCGCCGCTGATTGGGCTTATAGGGTCATTGGGGCTCCTGCCCCACTCCAAGATCTAGTCACCCGACAAGAGATTTTGGCCACCATCTCTGGCCCAATCATCTACCTGATCGTCTACAACATCCTTCTGGTCATAGACTTGAAGTTGCAAAATCTATCGTTAATCAACCAGATCAGGCATAACTGGCTCACTGTTCTGGGAATTGAGCTCCTACCATTGGCCCTGGCTCCTCTCAGCGCCGTGGCCTACTTTAAGGTAGGCTTATGGGCCTTTATTCTGTTTGAATTGATCTTGCTGACCATCGTGATTGTGATGCACAGATTGACCATCAGCCAGACATCGCTTGAAAAACAGGTCACCCGG
This sequence comes from Anaerolineae bacterium, assembly GCA_016928235.1. Classification (GTDB taxonomy): domain Bacteria; phylum Chloroflexota; class Anaerolineae; order Aggregatilineales; family UBA3940; genus JAFGMS01. The sequence continues at coordinate 3,697 of JAFGLD010000154.1, forward strand.
CTCAGTTCATTCTCGGCGATGAACCGCGCACTGCGCACAACTCTGGATAAGGAAGCACTGCTGGAGGCTGTTTATCTGCAGACTGCCAATATCCTCCAGATCAGAAATTTGCATGTTGTTCTAAAAGCTCCTGAAAACACCCAAACTGCCTGGACGCTCTCGCTGGCTATTGAAAATCGCCGCATCCTGCAGCGCGATATGCCTTATCGAACAGATGGCTTTGTTGCCTGGGTACTCCACGAACGGCTCCCACTACTTGCTGAGTCGGTTGAGCAGACAGCACGCCGCCTCAAGATCAACAATCCTCCTTATGCCCGCTCTTGGATGGGCGTCCCACTCGTCACATCGGGACGTGTCGTAGGATGCATGTACAGCTGGCTAGACGCCGATGATGTTCCAGTTGAACGCCGTTTCAGCCAACCGGATATCGATCTCTTCAATACGGTTGCTACTCAGACCAGTGTAGCACTCGACAATGCGTATCTGTATGAGGCAACTCAGCAGCACGCAACGCAGCTGACCCGCCTTAATCAAATCAGCGCCATCATGAATGCTTCGCTCAACCCGGAAAAGGTACTTGAGCAAATCACCGAATCTGTCATCGAAGTAGCAGGCTGCGACCGGGCAGCCATCTACCTGCTTCAGTCAGAGAGCAGTGAAGACTCGACGCTGATCTTGGCCTATGCGCAAGGCTTCTCACCGGAACACATTGTTCGATCTCGTGAGATTGCCGTCCCGATGAGCGAAGCTGAGCGCAAAACGGTTATGCAAGATGGTAAGCTCATCAAGATAAGCGACATTCATATTGATGAGGCACAGATTTCCCCAGCCGTTCTGCTCATGGCCCAGCGCGAGGAATTCAGTGCTTACGTCTATCTGCCGCTGCGAGCCCAGAAACAACCCATCGGGATGTTGGCTGTCTACTATGACTTGCCGCACGAATTCTCAGAGGGCGAAGTCGAGTTGCTTGAAACCTTCGCCAATCAGGCCGCTCTTGCGGTTACCAATGCGCGCATTTTCCAAAATGTCGATGTCCAACTGGCTCAACGCATGGAGCAGATTGTCCACATGGCAGACATCAACCAGCGGCTCAGCGCCACCCTGGATATGTCTACCATCTTCAACCTGATCATCGATTCGGCCATGGAGGGATGTCATGCCGATGCCGGTGTGCTGGTGCTATCCAGTGAAGTGACTGAATTGGGGCAGGTCGGCAGTAGCGACTTGAACATGGTCGCCTGGCGCGGCTTCGACCCGGCCCGTTCGGTACGAATGCCACACCATGTCGCTGAAAGCGTGGCCCGCAAAGTGCTAAAAAGCGGGGAAACCCTCATCACATCCCTCGACGATCCGTCTGCTCCTGGGCCACGTTCACAGCTTTGTGTACCGATCATCCTGGACGAGAAGGTCATCGGGGCACTGGCACTCGAAACAGAGCGGCTCAATGCTTTTACTGAGGCTGACATGACCTTTGCCAGCCAACTAGGCGTTCAGGCGGCAGTAGCGATCCGTAATGCCCAGCTTTACAACCATGCCCAAGCTGTCCGAGATCGTCTGCATGCCATCCTTGACTCCAGCAACGACGGACTGGTCATGCTCGATACCAGAGCACGTATTGTTATGACTAATGCCCGCATGGGCGATTTTTGGGATTTCGCCCGCAAGGATTTCACTCCCCGTACCCCAGAGCAGTTTCAGGCCGATCCCTTAAGTGTGCTGGGGGAGGGTTTGGGATATTCAAAGGGCCAGCTTTCCGATTTACTAGGACGCTGTATTCGCAATATCAACATGAATCCGGAGACCGATCTCTACGAAGCCACCGCCGCGGGCGGACAGCGCAGACGATTCATCGAACGGACTGCGACGCCGGTCCGCGACGAGCAAGGAACGTTCATCGGTCTTCTACTGCTCTTCCGCGACATGACCCAGCAGAAAGAATTGGAGCTGGCCCGCGAAGATCTAACACGCCTGATTGTTCACGATCTCCGCTCTCCACTTCAGGCTATCATGGGCAGTATGCGGCTGATCAACCACCTGGCACCAAGCGATAATGCAGAGATCGTAGAAGCAACCCAGATCAGCGAGCGTTCGGTGCAAAAACTACTCAACCTGGTCAATGACCTGCTCGATGTCTCCAGCATGGAGAGCGGAGAGTTTCTGCTGCATACCTCCATTGAGAATATAGGAGTCGTCTTGCAGGATGCCACCAAGGCTATCACAACTCTGACCGATGCATCCTATACCACCATCGATGTAAAAGTGCCGCCCGATCTACCTTATGCTGACATCGATCGAGATATGATCGAGCGCGTGGTGCTTAATCTGGTCGATAATGCGCTCAAATACTCTGAGTCTGGCGGGACTGTCACAGTGCGGGTCAGCTGCAAAGGCATGCTCCGCGTCGAAGTTATCGACAATGGGCCGGGTATTCCCGATGACTATAAAGAGCACATTTTCGAACGATTTACCCGCATCCCCGGACAGAAAGCACAGCGACGCAGCACCGGTTTGGGGCTGACCTTCTGCAAACTGGCAATCGAATCGCATGGTGGAAGAATATGGATCGAGGACAATCCTGAAGGTGGCAGCATCTTCTCTTTTACCCTGCCAATAGCTGATATTCCCTCAGACACGGAATTGAGCATCGACAAACCAAAGCAGCCGACCCGCAAAGAGCGTGTGCCACCGCCAGGGCCTAAGCAAAGCAACGGTGACGATGGCCGGCCCGACAAAAACAAACGAAAATCTCCCTCATCCCATCCAAAATAGCTTTCTCGTGAAAATCAAAGGCCCTTACTGCCGAACGTTGCAGCGTCTGGCAGTCCAATACCCCTTACGGTATAATGGCCTCCAGATAGTTATCCATACACTAACGTACAAATGGAGTAAAAGCCACATATGGAGATTACCTGGTATGGGCATAGTTGCTTCCGCATGGTTGAGCGCGGAGTGGCCAGCATTGTTACCGATCCCTTTGATGACAGCACCGGCTACGAGCCGATTCGCTTGAAGGCTGACATTGTCACGATCAGCCACCAGGCTCCCAGCCATAGTTCACTTGATTCGATCAAGGGTGCCGATCACATTCTGGAGCGCCCTGGCGAGTATGAGATTGGTGGTGTGTTTATCACAGGTGTTGCAACTTACAATCTCCAGAAGATCGACAGCACACAACCCAACATCATATTTATTTACGATTTCGGCTCACTGACTGTCTGCCATCTGGGCGACCTGGATTATGTCCCGGAACAATCACAAATCGAGGCCTTCGGGCCAATTGATGTACTGCTCATTCCGGTCGGCGGCGGCAATGCGCTACTTCCTGGCCAGGCTGCCGAGGTCATTAGCTTGATCGAGCCGGGAGTTGTGATCCCCATGCACTACCGAACTCCGGCCTGTAGCCGCGCTCCGGAGCCACTGGATAAGTTCCTCAAAGAGATGGGGCTCCAAACCGATCTCGAGCCAGTGGAATCCTTAAAGGTGTCATCAGGAAGTTCGTTGAACGAAACACAGGTAGTGGTATTGCGCTACGAGCATTGATAATAGCTGAACAGGATGGATCAGGCAGGTAATCACGAGGAGAAAATGTCCGCGATGGTAAAGCTCCTGATGAGTTGGGATATCAAGCCTGGCAGAGATGCTGAATACTTCGAATTTGTCGTCCGCGAGTGGGTGCCGGGGATTACCCGGCTGGGGCTACAACCAACCGAAGCCTGGTTTACCATTTACGGAAACTGCCCGCAGGTGCTCACCGGCGGCATCACCGAAGACCTGGATGCCATGCAGCGCATTCTTGCCAGCAAAGAATGGCAACAACTTCATGGCAACCTGCTGGATATGGTTACCAATTATCAGCAGAAAATCGTCAGGGCTACCGGGCCGCTGCAACTGTTTTAGTGTTGATACGCATCTGAACACCTACAGCCATCGACACATTCTGGACTAAACACGAGCCCTTGAGACCTCGTTAAGAGGACCGTCAAGGGCTCGTGGTACTTATAGACCTTGCGTCGGAACAAGCTTACTTCTTTGGCACGCCAAAAATATGTAGTGTCCCATTATCTAATCCGGCCGCAAACAATTCGCCGTCTCCGGACATGCTGAGCGACCAAACCATAACATCCAATTCAAACGAGTTGAGTTGACTGCCTGTACGCGCATCCCAAACCCGTACAGCACCCTCATCACCGCCCGATATATAAACATCGCCATCCAGAGAGAATGCCCCAGCCTTGCACCCCATAGCATAGCCCTTCTTGGGGTGTGCCATCCACGATTTAACCAGGGACCAATTACTGGTATCCCATACATTGATCACGCCGTCGCGGTGGCAAGCCGCCAGCAGCGAGCCGTCCGGCGAGAAATCCAACGCGCCGGCAACAGCCGAGTGACTCAGCTCGGTTTCCGCCCCAAAGCCGGCAGCATCGTAAACATGAATCATCTTAGTAGTATCGTTAGCTACGGCAAGATACTCTTCAGAGAAAGCTACCGACCACAGCCAACCTGATCCGGTTGAGATATTTTGCTCGAGGCTCCCACTTTCTGAAAAAACCGCCACGCGGCTGCTTTGGACACCCACAACCGCAAATTGATCGCCGTCAGCCGACCAGGCCAGATCGTAAACCTGACTGCCACCCGAAGTGGCATTGCCGCGCTTCTGTCCATTGCTTGAATCCCAAATGACAATGTCGGCCCCTCCGCCACCGGAGGCCAACTGCGTCCCGTCAGGAGAGTAATCCAACCCGAGCCCCCAGTTGCCGTGCGGCCCCATCTGGCGCAGCATCGATCCCGTTTCGGCATCCCAGATACGCACCATCTTATCATAGCCAAAAGTAGCCACTTGATGATCGACAGGGCTAAACGCAACGACCGAGACCCATGACCCCACCTCGTTAGTCTCAATGATTCTTGTTTCTTTTATATCCCCGGCATTATCAGCCGTAATGGCCCGGCTCTCCGGCACAGGAGTAGCAGTAGGCCGTGGAATCGGGGTCTTGGTGGCTGGCGGCAAAGATGTATCCGTTGGCTGCGGAGTCTCTGTTTCCACCGCACCACTGGTGCCACTGCAGGCTAAGATTGCCGACATGAGAAAAAAAGCAACGATTATCACTACACGGTTAGACGGATTACGTATACTCATTACCCAATCTCCTATTCAACAGGCGCATCCTCCTTTACCATCAGGAGAGATGGTAGGACAAAGAAAGGTGTGATCGCCCCCCATACAAAATCCTCAAGAGGCAGGCTCTATCACATGTTACTGCCTATATCGTAGTTGAATCGGCAAATTACCGCAACGTCCACCAGTACACCTTCTTACGAGCCATAAAACAATGCAAGCTCCGCGGTCTGCCACACTACAATCCGGTCACATCAATACCACAGGCCAGGCATGTATTCCTTGAAAAAAGCTTGTAAGCAAGCTTGAGTTGCTTATGTTATACTGGTTGCACCTAACTCAAAAGATTTCCGGCCGGCAGACTCGCTCTGGGCCGGCTATAGAATGGCGCGAGGACAATGGAAATGTCATCAGAAGAACCCAGCATCACCAACTCGACACCAGAGACCCCCTCACAAACAACTCCTGCCGAGGATGTGACTTTCCGTTTTGTAGCCCATCCACCCGAATCAAACGTTCCTTACCAGGCTCCTGAGCTACCGCCGCACTTTGTGTCACGTGTGGAGTTAGTGGCGATCAAGAAGCTACTGTTAACACGTCCCAACACGTCGCTGGCGCCTATCACCATGCATGGCACTAGTGGAACAGGAAAAACAGCCTTAGCCACTGCCCTGGCCCACGACGTCGAAGTCCTGGCAGCCTTTCCCGACGGCGTCTTGTGGATATCGTTGGGAGAAAATGCCGATTCCCAACATGCTCAGGCATTATGGGGATCCGAGCTCGGCAACAATCTCAGTCACCTGCCCGATGTAGCCGGCCGCGCCTCCGCGCTGCGAGCAATCCTGAACGATCTCCAATGCCTCCTGATCCTTGACGATGTTACCGACATCGAGCAGGTCAAGGCGCTGAACGTCGGTGGGCCGAACTGTGCCCGGTTGATCACGACCGACAAGGCCGATGAGATCACCTATGCCCTCAAAACCCGTCGATACTCCGTAGGTAAGATGAGCGAAGAGGAATCCTTGTCGCTGATCACCGAATGGGCGGGTATCCTTCCGGACATCTATCTCCCCACCGTCAGGGAGATCATCAAACGGCTTGGACATCGCGCACTGCCTCTGGCATTAGTCGGAGCCCAGGCCCGTCAGGGGATCACCTGGCTGCGTCTGCTAGAGGTACTACGCGACGATCAGGGGCCAATCTCGTCGCTCAATCCCGATGATCCCGAAACGCAAAAGAACGCGCTTGGGCTGATCGTCAACCTGGTGCTATCGCGTTTTGGGGGTGCCCAACTCCAACGATCGGCTTTGCTGGGCGTTTTCGCCGCCGGGATGGGAGCGCCATTTTCGATTGGCGCTGCATCCGCCTGCTGGGACGTCCCTCCGACCGAGGCCAGCAGCATCCTGAGTATGCTCGTCGAAGCAGCTCTGGTGCAACGGTTGCCGGGAGAGTACTACTCCCTTCACCAGGCCCTGCGAGATCATCTACGGCAGTCTGCCACTCCCGTGGCCCTGGCGGAGGCATCCAGCCGCGTCAAAGACTATTACATCACATTGGTCGAACAGGCCGGCGCGGCCAGTGCCGAGATCGATAACCAGATCGGGCAGGTCATGGGTGTCTTCAAACAAGTCAGCGAGCGCGGCACCGAGACGGCCAATCAGTTCGCCGATGCCTTGATCGCCTACTTCGAGCAGCGAGGATTGTGGGCCAACTTGATTACATTGGCCAAACTGGTAACTGAATCGGCCCAACAATCTCACAATCCGGCTCGGGAACACAGCGCCCGGAGCGATTTAGGTTATGCCTATACCGTCCTCGGAGATCTGGATGAAGCACGCAGCTCCTTCGAGCGCAGTCTGGAGATCAGCAAATCACTGGGCGATCCAAATGGGGAGGCAATCGCACTCAACAACATTGGAGCCATCTGTGAGCGCGAAGGCAAATACCTGGAAGCTCAAGGCTACTATGAACGAAGTCTCGCCATCCGCGAGTTGCTGGGCGAGCGGACAGAGATCGCCAATGCGCTCAACAACATCGCAGGCGCAATGTATTGGCAGCAACGATGGGATGAAGCACTCAATACCTTCCAGCGCGTGCTGGACATGTACACCGTGATCAATGACCGCCTCGGTCAGGCCCAAACCGAGCTGAACATTGGGGCTGTACACGAGAATATCGGGAAGGATCAAGAAGCCCTGCAAGCTTACCACCGCAGCCTGGCGATCTACGCCAATCTCGGCGAGGAAGGTGGTCAATCCCAGGCACTTAATAACCTGGGGATTGTCTACTTGAACCAGGGCGATACCGAGCGGGCGCTGGCCCATTTTAAGCGCAGCCTTTCACTTAAAGAAAGATTGGGTGACCGCCATGGCCAGGCCGCGACGCTTAACAACATCGCCCTACTCTACGAGAAGACTGGGGCACTCACACTGGCACTTGATTATTATGGACAAAGCTACAAAATCCTCGATATGCTGGAGGACCCACGCGCCGAGGTTGTGCAAGAAAATATCGACAAGCTAAAAGAGGAAATGAGCAACAATTGAGTGTGCGGTACCAGGTAGCAAGATCAAGATCGAGGGATGTGAAGAAACGGCGATCAGACAACTTTTCCAAGGGGTGTATGTCCTACATATGACATAAGGTCTCCCACGTGCAAACGCTACCCAATCCGGCACCATCTTATGTGGGATGTCACAAAATGGGAATACACACCTCTGGTTTGTCTCGTTCCCACGCTCTGTGTCACGCCTCAGTCGTTTGAACCGCGAAACAGCGAAAACAACCAAATGGCGCGAAAAGTGCATCGACTTTGGATGTCATCGATGTCTCTTCCGCGCCGTTTATCTTTTCGCCTCTTCGCGCTCCGAACCGTCCCTACCAATCCCATAGGCGTTAACTTAAGGAATTGGTGTATCTTCTCCCAGGCGAAAAACCGGTTTTTTTGTCGTCGAACAGGCCATCTTGACTGCGGAAGCGGTACCGACATTGTGCTGTTCTTGCAGGAGAAAAAAACCGGTTTTTGGCATCAGCGATAGCGCATCATGCTTAAGTTACCGCTTATGCCCTACCAATCCCCCCCACCGATTGGCGCTCTCTCCGCCCGGCGGGTATCGTGTCGAACAGAGACAGCCACACAATGTCTGAGCCCTGAGGGATGCGTCCTATCATCACTCCGGTGATCTTCCGGTGCTTCTCCTTTAATCCTCCCAGATTCACGCATAGGTTTGCATTTCCCGATGAGGTCGGCGCCCCTGCTGACACTCCCCGCCGCATCAATGCGGATGCGAGCGGCACGTGCAACGGCTCCGAGACCCTCTGGGAATACGATCGCTTCGGCAATTCTCTCGACTAACTCACTCCATCTGAATTCGAGGCAGCCTATCACGGCCATGTGGGACTTCTGTATCTTCTCAATAACTTGGGGCAGCTTTTACTCGATGATTAAGGCCATTCCAAAGAAATAAATGCCCCGGCAGGTCGTCCGTAGAAGTCCGACCATGGCCTTCATTCGACCGAGTGATAGGTGGATTCCCGCCCCACGCTTCCGCCCCCACTTTCATGAGGACAGGCTCGGCAGGCATTTCGCGGGAAT
>JAFGLD010000155.1 GCA_016928235.1 Anaerolineae bacterium
AAGCGGCATCAACTCCGTGTCGTTCTTGCGGAAGGAAAAACCCGGTTTCTCTTGCCGAGAGTTTTCCCCGCTTTTTTGAGAAGATACGCCCGACGCAGCCTCAGTCCATTTACCGGTTACAGTCGGTGGGGGCAGTGATGCCCTCACCGACTGTAACCGCTCAGCAAACTAAACAAACAAGCACGAAATCACTGCTCTCGGTATCCAGACAGATTAGGCAGAAGTGCTTGTTGATACATCTTTTCAGCGTCATGTCCTAGTTTTACATGAATCTTGGTGCTATACCTAAGGGGGCAGCTTTACGCTGGTTTGCCGATCTGTTGTCGTATATACGCCAGCGCCTCATCCAATGTGTCGAAAACCAGGATGGCCGTATTGCCCCACGTTGCGGACTTTAGCCCTTTGGCTGCCAGCTTGATCATCTTATTGGTCGAAACCACCATAGCCTCACGTACCTTTGGGTGCCGAAACGTCGGTAGGTTACCCTTGCCCCCCGTATTCGCCGAAAAAAGGATGTCATCTAGTGAAGGGGCATACTTCGTAATATCAAAGATATAATAGACAGGTTCACACTGAGCATCGAGCATAGCCACTGCTTCGTCGGTTGCTGCCTGCCCTTCCTGCGCGGTACAAAAATCTGCCTCAATTGCTGCAATAACAATAGGTTCGTCAGGCAGTTTCTTAGTGCTATGCGACATGGGACATCCTTTCAATAAGATATTGGGATTGTTTGCACCCCCCGATTATACAACCGATTTCACTGCGTGCTTCGTGTGCAGGCAAAGGTTGTCATCTGCCCCCAGAAGGGTAATGATGCATGATATGAACAGACCTCCTGGTTGCTGGTTCTTGTCAGAATCAGCTTAACCAAGAGGTCTGTTTCTTTCACCAATTGCCCAGATCTTACATGATCGTGCCCGGGCTTCTGCTGAGCGGCTCGATGCGCTGACCACGTCTCTATCAACTGCGCTGCTTGGAGTTGCCTTCTTTGCGTTAAGCATCGAGATGATACCGGCACTCACAAACAGCCAGCGGTTGTCATTGCTTATTGTGCTGCCTGCCCTGGGAATCTCTGTTGTAGTCGGGATAATCGGCTTGCGGGCCGACACGCTTCGTAATCTCAATCATGCGCTTGCCATTCAGCACAAGGAACGTGGTGAGAAGGCTGAAACAGCGAGCTTTTACCGGGAACGCGATCGTTAGTTGAAGATTGAGCGCATCACCGGACGTGTACAAGAAATATGTTTCTTCATTGGTGTTTTAGCGGTATCCGGCTATGCCATTCTTCGTGTGCTTGGCCAGTAATCAAAGTAGGAGGATAGTCAAAATATTTGCAGATGATATAGTTGCCCGGATAAGTCTTTGTAGCGAACGACCGAGAGGTAAACAAAAGGCAAACGGGTAAGTGATACAGCCCATCATTACCCATTTACTTTTTCCAAATGGGAGAACACTTTTCTGGAGAACTATAGTTGGTCAGCAGTTGACTACCGACAGCCGGCTTTGAGTTCTTGGTCTTTGCTTGTAAGCAGTATGTCAACCATAATATGTGTCACTTGTGTCTGCAATCTATAGCTAAGCCCGGCATGATCACCGAAGGTCGCGCTCTGAGAACTAATGGCCAAAAACTAACCACTAATAACTGCGGAAAGTCGGCTTAGATCAAAGAGGGGTGTTCTCCCATCGAACGCCCCCGAGATATTGTGCCGCTCACGGGCTACCATTTGTAGACGCCGACGCTCTTTAGATCGCGATGTTTGTGATGTACCCTGGCAATCTCCGCCAGCGCATGGCGCCCGAGAGCTTCATAGGAAGCACACAGCAGTTCAAGCGAAGCAGCGCGGTACTCATCCGCGTCAAACCAGTGCAGCTCCCGGCCAAGAACCAGGGCAAAAGCCGGTTTCCCCTGTTGTAGCTCTGCCTTCGCCTCACCGATCCACGAAACGACTCTGGAAGATCGCTCCTTATAGGCAGTATATCGTTCCTCATAGGCTCTATAAGTATCGCGCGGGTTCCCGGCGCCGAGAGGAAGCGCCGGGCCAAAGCCGCCAAGAATATCGCCACGCTCGGCATCTGCCCATCGACGTGGCCCGTCGCCTTCTAGCGCCTTCTTATCTGCATCTTTGAACCATGTGAGAGCCTCCGCCACTGCATAGACACTCAGCGGAATTGGTTCCTCAGCATCTTCGATCAGATCCTTGACACGCTGAGCAAGCTCCTGGATGATCGTGTCTTTGTGGCGCCATGTTTCAGCGGAATCGCGGGCATAGTTGCCTGCGATGAAAGAAGGTAGCTCGGCCGGATCATCATACCAGAGACCGTAGTGGAGCCCATCGCTGTCTCCACTCATAACCGTGACAAACTCCGGTGGGTCGCATCTGAACCGCCCGTCCAACCGTGGATCCAATCCATCAATGGTTTCACGCTCAAGGCCTCCCTCATCAAACCAGAGCATTATCCCCCACGGACCGCGCCCCAGGTATTTGAGGCTGATTATCTCGAAAGGTGATAGGCTCTTGTAGAAAGCTGCCCATACGGCAATGTGGCGTGGGAGCCGTAACCCATAGACTTCTCTCATTCGCGCGGCAACCGCATCAAACATCCCAAAGACCTCTCTGAGCGCCTGCTCGCGCCGTTCGATGTCTTCCTTGGCGGGCGCGAAAGTATTAGCATTGCAAACAACTGGTCGTAGGCCCAGGGTCTCGCTTACAGGATGTTTCAGGGCTTCCCCGGCAGCTTGTTCATCCTTCCTCAACCTGCCGATCACTTCCTCGACTCGCGCCAACACTGTGTCGAACTGTTCGAGCTCCTCTGGCGTTGTGATGATCAGATCTCCATGTGGCCCATGATAGGTCTCCGGATCGTACAGGCTGATAGTCGCGATCAGTCCTATCTGGGGCACCCAGACGGCACCATCCCAACATGCGATTGTGATAGCCCCTAATTCGATGGGAAAGAGAGCCGCCCATTTCTTAATCGCTACCTCGATATGCCCCGCTTTGCTCATAGGTGTTCATCCTTGGCCGGCCCCGCTTACCGGCGCACGACAATGCCGCTCCCGCTTCGCTCAATGACCCGGCCGATCTGCCACCAGGGCGATTGGCTGCTTTGCATCTCTCGTCCAAAGACCTCGATACCGTCAGGGGGCAGCGCGATCAGCAAGCCGCCGCTGGTCTGCGCATCGAACAAGATCAGCTGCTGCTCCCGGCTGACTTCCTCCTCGAAGCGCACTTTCGAGGCAAAAGCTTCCTGGTTGGCCATCGAACCACCGGGGAAGAGCCACTCATCGGCGTAGCCATCGACGCCTGCCATGAGCGGAATACTATTTGTGCCGATCTCGAATGTCACGCCACCATCCCCGGCCATCTCACTGGCATGTCCCAGAAAACCGAAGCCGGTAATATCGGTCATGGCGTGGGCACCGGCGGCCAACGCGGCTTCAGCCGCTGCCCGATTAAGCCGCGCCATCCACTGTGCCGCCTCGGCCATATGAGCGGGATCGGCCTGGTTGCTCTTGGCGGCGGTGGCGATCACGCCGGAACCCAGCGGCTTGGTCAGGACGAGAACATCGCCGGGCTGAGCGCCAGCCTTGGTCATCAGTTGATCCGGATGCACCATGCCGATCACTGCCAGCCCGGCCTTGGGCTCCTTATCCTGAATGGTATGCCCCCCGGCGATCACTGCTCCGGCCTCCCGCGCCTTCTCGGCCAGGCCGCGCAGGAGATCGGACAGCATATCGAGCGGCAGGTCAGACGGAAAAGCAACGATGTTGAGCGCCAGCAGCGGCCTGCCGCCCATGGCGTAGACATCGCTCAGGGCATTGGCGGCAGCGATTGAGCCATACTGGTAAGGGTCATCGACGATGGGCGTGAAGAAATCGGTGGTGAAGATCAGCGCGCGCTCATCGTCGAGACGCAATACGGCAGCATCATCAGGCGAGCTTAACCCAACCAGCAGATCGGGATAATCGGCCGGATCGAATAGACCTTGTAAGGGGCGCAGAACCTGCGCCAGGGCCTCAGGGGCCAGCTTAGACGCTCAACCTGCGCACGATGACAGCGCGGTCAAGCGCGTGATCTCCTCACGCGTCATCTCAAGTCATCTCCAACAGAACACCGGCGAGCGACAGCGACCAGTCGTTGAGCGCTGTAGTGATAGGGCGCGCCGGCCAGATCGCCAAAAAAGTCAATCTGTTCGAAGCCAGCCAGCTCCAGCAAGCGAGCAAGCTCAGCGGCACTGTACAGGCGATGCGATAAAGAGAAATCGCGGCGTTGTCCACCCTTGATCAGTATCCATCGATTCTCCATCCACGTCCAATTACGGGTAACCTCCCGTTCTTCCAGGACTAGAGTGCCGTCTTCCAGTTCGCGCCAATCACGTGGTCTGAAGATGCGTGCCAGGTTCTCTTTACCCATCATATCCATGACCAACACGCCGCCAGGGCGGAGTGACCTGTAGAAGTTGGCGAGCACCTTCATATCATCGGCCTGGTCTTCGAAATAGCCAAACGAGGTAAAAAGGTTGATGGCCAGATCATAACTCTCAGGACGTACAAACTCACGCATGTCGGCCTGGACAAACTCGATGTTGAGCCCGGCCTCCTGGGTGCGCCGCAGGGCTTCATCCAGGTACAGCGACGTGCGATCTACACCGGTGACCTGGCAGCCCATGTAAGCAAAAGCCAGCGAATGGCGGCCCACACCGCATGGGAGATCGAGCACTTGGACGGAGGGCTCCATGCCTACCCGCTCAAGGATGCTTTTGGCCTGCTGAGGAGCGTCATCCCAGGCCTGCGGCCCAAACATCACAGGTATCGTCTCTTTCCAAAAATCATCGTTCTCGTACCAACCTGTCATCAGCCCACCTTTCTACGCAAAACCTCAGCGTTCCATTCAAGACAATCTTAACTTCCGCCCCCTATACCCCGGCTAAACTGGGTCTCGTAGAGTTGGGCGTACATTCCGCCAAGCGCCAGCAGGTCGTCGTGTTTGCCCCGCTCGACAATCTGTCCCCGATCGATCACCAGGATCAGGTCGGCGGCCAGGATGGTGCTCAGGCGATGAGCAATAACGATGCTGGTGCGTCCGACCATGACCGTCTTCAGCGCATCCTGGATGAGCGCCTCCGACTGGCTGTCCAGGTGACTGGTTGCCTCATCGAGCACCAACACGCGCGGGTCTTTGAGGATCACCCGCGCGATGGCGATACGCTGCTTCTCCCCACCGCTTAATCGATATCCTCGCTCACCGGCCACCGTGTCGTAGCCGGCGGGCAGATCGACGATGAAGTCGTGGATATTGGCAGCCTTGCAGGCTGCTTCGATGTCTGCCTGAGTGGCATTCAGTTTAGCATAGAGCAGGTTGGTGCGGATGGTATCGTGGAAAAGATGTGTCTCTTGCGTCACCATGCCAATCTGCGCTACCAGCGAATCCAATGATACATCGCGCAGATCGTGCCCATCCAGAGTGATACGTCCCTCGGTTGGATCGTACAGGCGCGGGATCAGGTAGGTGAGCGTCGTCTTGCCGGCGCCACTCGGTCCGACCAACGCCACGAGCTGTCCCGGATCGATCTTGAATGAGAGGTCGTAGAGCGCGCTCTCGCGAGCCTGGCTGTCCGTTCGTGGCTCTTCGATCGCTTCGGTCGATTGCTCTGGTTGCTTATGTCGATCGTCGTCACCCCTCTGCCCGTCATCGCCGGAGAGCACCGTCCGGATGGCGTCTATCTGCCAGGGTCGATCCACCTGGCTGAGTAGATTCTCCTCATCGACTTCATAGGCGAATGTTACATGCTCAAAGGTCAACTCGCCCTCGACTGTGCCCAGACAGATCGCATCGGGTTTGTCATCGATTTCGACGGGCAGGTCGATGACCTCAAAGACGCGCTCGAAGCTGACCATCGACGTGGCGAAATCGACCGGCGCATTGGCCAGACTTTGCAGCGCGCCATACAACTGTCCCAGATAGGCGCTGAAGGCGACGATTGTCCCGATGGTGAAGACGCCTGCCAGTACCAGGTGACCGCCCAGCCAATAAACCAGCGCCGTGCCGACTACGCCCACCAACCCGATGACTGTAAAGAGCTGGCTGCCGATCACTGCCCGCGTAACGCCGATATCACGCACGCGCGCGGCACGCTGATCGAACCGTTCGACCTCAGTGCCCCGTCGCCCGAACAGCTTGACCAGCAAAGCGCCGCTGATGTTGAGCGTTTCATTCATCATGGCATTCATCTGCGCATTATGCTCCATCGATTCGCGAGCGATCCTCCGCAACTGATTGCCCAGCCGACGAACGGCAAAGAAGAACAGCGGCAGCACCGCCATCCCGATTGCCGTCAGCCGCCACTCCAGGCTGAACATCACCGCCAGCATGGCCACCGATTGGACGAGATTGGTGATAATATCGACGATGGTGTTGCTGATAGCCCGCTGCGCGCCGACCACGTCGTTGTTGAGGCGGCTCATCAGCTCACCGATCTTGGTGTTGGTGAAGAAGCGAAGGGACATGCGCTGTAAATGGCCGAACAGGCTGACCCGCAGATCGTAAATGACACCCTCGCCGATGTTGGCATTTAACTTGCGTTGCACGATGCCGATCACGCCATTGACGACCGGGATCAGCACCAGCCCCAGCGCCAGCAAGTTAAGCCGTGCCAGGTCGCGGTTGGGCAGCGTGTTATCGATCAGGTCGCGGAAGATGAGCGGCGTCAGCAGCCCCAGCCCGGTCGAGGTCAGGATCGCCAACAGCATCCCGATGATCTGCCGGCGATAGGGGCGAGCATAACCCAGCACGCGCCGCAGCAACGTCCAGGAGATGTTGGCCGGCTTGTCGCCGTCGGCGCGTGCGTAGATCCTCCAATGACCACCATGCATCATGTCTTGCCTTTTGAAAAATGAGGAAAAGTGTCATGCGTAAAACGCGATTTGTGAATGGCCCGGCAAATCACGCTTCACCGATTGATAGTGTACCTCATAGAGGGTGATTACTGCGCGGTCTCGATCCACATCTGTGTGCCGTCGGTTGACACGTGAACGGTTCCGGTCTCATCCATGCGATAAATAGTCGAGCCTGCTTCTGCCAAAAACGCCAGCATCTGCTCGTCCGGATGCGGGAGCGGTTTGTTGGGTTTGACGGAGACGATTGTTACCTGTGGGCCAACAGCCGTCAGAAAGGCCTCATCAGCCGCAATATCACCCCGATCTTGCCCCAGGTAGAGAATGGTGGCATCGATGGGATAACCGTTGGAGCGCAGATCTTTGAGGCCATCCGCGGACAACTCGCCAGGCAGCAGGATGCGGGCATCCCGGTAGGTTATCAGCAAGGAGATCGGCTCACCGGGCTCGCCCTCAGCCGGCGGTCCCATTTGGGTGTACAGCACCGTCAGCGTAACGCCATCGCCGCTGCTGATCCGTGCGCCCGGCTGCGCTGCCGTCCAGTCCGTCTGAACACCTTCGATGTCAGGGGGTAACCCGTTGGTCATCCAGGACACCGGCTGGTAGCGATCCAGCACCGATGGAAGCGCGCCGGTATGCGTCTGATCGGGCCGGGCGAGGATGACCAGATCGATGCGCCGGCACCAGAAAGGCAGGTTGTCTCCTAGTGCCGTCGAGAGCCGTCGCCCGCTGCCGCCGGCGTCAACCAGGATGTTGCGCCCGCTGGGTGTGACGATCAGCGTGGCCGTCCCGGAGCCAACATCGACAAAATTGATGTGTAACCGGCCATCGGGCAACTGGAACGATGCGGCAAACAGGACAATCGCGACGAGTATGCCAAACCCGGCCAACGCCTTGACGCTAATCGATCGGCGAAGCCCTCTCCACTGGTCGGCAGGCTTCTCATCCGGACGTAATACCAGCCAGGTCAGCCCGAAAATGAGCGCATAAACCGCGCCTATCGACACCGGCGAGATGCTCTCGGCTTCGATGGAAGCGTAGGGGAGATCGGCAAAGAAGCGCACGATCTCGATGGTCCAGGTCAGGAAAACCCAGCTTCCCCAGGCAATAACCTGCCCCAAGGGGAAGAACACAAAAGCGGCGATGACCGCCAACCCGCCCAGGACCATCAAGGGGGTCTGAGCGGGAATGATCAGAAAGTTAGTCGGCAAAGACAGCAACGAAAAGCGCCCAAAGTACAACGCGATGATCGGTGTGGTGGTGATCTGGGCGGCAACCGTCACCACAAAAGCATCGGAGATAGCACCCACGATCTGCTTCGTCCTTTCTGCCGACAGTACCTTGAGCAAACTGTTCTCGAGAAGCTTCTGCAAGGGGTCGACATACAAAATCAATCCCAGAGTAGCCAGGAAGCTGAGCTGAAAGCTGACATCCCAGAGTGTAAACGGGTTGATGATCGTCATCGCCCAGGCGGCAAAGCCCAGGGAAGACATGCCATAAGACTGCCTGCTGAGCTGGTTGCCAACCAGTCCCAGCGTTACCATAAATGCAGCCCGCGTCACAGCCGGATCGCCGCCAACAAAGAGGGTGTAAAAGACCACACCGGCAATCGTAACGACTGCGGATAGACGCTCGCGCATTACCCGGCGGGTCAGGCTCTGGATCAGCCCAACAATGATAACGAGATTGGAGCCGGAAATGACAATCACATGCGTAGCGCCGACCATGCTGAAGTCATCGGACACCTCTGGGCTGATATCGGCTTCGATGCCCAGTAAGATGCCGGACAACAGCGCCGCCTGCGGATCAGGCAGCAATCGGTTGACCATCCGGTGTGCCCTGGCTCGGAAATCGAACAGGATGTGCCGGATGGGATCGGCCTGATGATCAGCCACCACGTCAACCTGGGTATAGCTCATTGTGCTGTAGACGCCTTTGCGGGCCAGTACATCACGATACGAGAAATCCTCCAGCACGGGCGGCGTGCGAAGCTCGCCGTGCAGCTTGACACGCTCGCCAAAGTGGTAGTCACGGATAGTGGTGGTCTCCACCAGGACACGACCGCGCGCCTTTTGCGGCGCCTGGTCCGGCAATATCAGTGTATCGACCTCCACCTGGAAGCTGGTGAAAGCGTCGCGCACAATGGGCGGTTTGATGATGACACCCTCGGCCTGGACAAAGCCCTGATCGTTGTAAGAAGCAACATCGTTCTGAGTGAAGTGAGGAACCGAGAGACCAAGCCGCATGGCGCCCAACAAAAAGAAGAGCACGCACCCAAAAGCTGTCCGCCAGAATAGCCGCCTTCGGGCCAGGATGATGCCGGGGAGAACGGGCACAGTCAGGCTCGACCATAGCCACCAGGAAGTATCGGTGCCGTTAGCGACAGCAATTCCCGCCAACCAGGCCATCACCAGGTAAAAGAAGGTCATGGTGTAAGCAACCTTAATGCAGAGGAACAGCCCAGAACTTAGTCTACTATAAGGCTAAAATCGTTTTATTGAAAACCAGTGCTGTCTGTTAGCTGGGCCGCGCCAGAACGATCCGGATGGCTTACCCAAATATTCTTTTCCTTTCGCCTGAGCGGAGCCACTCGATGCAAGTTTCAAAGTTGGCTGTCCATTTATCGTTTGGTGAGAGAGCAACTGGTTGGAATTTCAGAATAAGGTGGTCGTTTTCTGGCCTGGACATGAGCCAATCAGCAACTGTGTACATGAACGACTCCCAGTTGTTTGTTGATGGGTGCATTGAGACTGCCAAGATATCGAACTCACGATCGTTTGGTCTTGTTATATTCATTAAGTGCTGTTGTTGCATCCGGATGATCTATATGGTCAAGAATCAAGTACGCCATTTCATGGGCTTCAGCATTGTCGCTATTCATCAGGATTTCTCTAACTGGGCGAATCGCCTCAATACCTAGGTGGACAAGTGCCCATCCAGCATTTGAACGTACATCAAAACAAAGATCACCAATTGCGACGAGGAGTTGGGGAATGGCTTTTGGATTGTTGAGTTGATCTAGCACCCATGCGGCCGTTGCCCGTATTTCCTCGTCTCTGTCACCTAGCGCGGTAATTACATGTTCAATTGCTTCATGTATCTTTGCATGACTAATTGATAGGAGAGCATCTCTTCGTCGTTCAACCTCGTCGGATTGCAGTTTACTTATCAGAGCATCTAAAGACATCTCTTCGTTGAATACATCTTGGGGGAGTGTGTTGAGCAATCTGGAAAAGCCTACAGCATAATCTCGGAAGTCAATATACTGAATATGAGCTATCTCATCTGGTAAGTTGCATTCTTCAATATAGAGTGGGAGTATGATTTTGCGATTCCTAATCGCATATAAGTACTCGTAGCGTACAGCCTCTGAGCTGACTGAATGCGGTGAAAGCAACAACATGAGGTACCTGCAATTAGCCAAGGCAGTATCAATTGTCTTGGCCCATTCTTTGCCACCAGGTATATCGTTCAGGTCAATCCAGCATGAAAGCCCTCTAATCTCAAGGTCTTGACTAAGCTGGATGGCTATAGATTTATCTTTTCGAGAATATGATATGAAAGCAGTTTTCATTGTTCGTAGTTCCTTGTCATGTATTGTATATATCTAAAGGAAAAATAAAAGACCCAGCGCGAGGCCAGGTCTCATAGGTTACTGCTTCAGTATCAGGTTGACATACTCTCGCGCCGCCAGCTCACCGATCTCGAACTCGTCGGTGGTGTTGTAGCAGCAAGCGGATTGCTCAATGTTGCCTGGCAGTGCCAACTGCCCGGCGATCTGCTTGCGTCCTCTCACCATCCGGTTCACGACATCGAGCCGGGGCTTCATGACATCGGGCCGGAGCTTCATGACATCGGGCCGGAGCTTCATGACATCGAGCCGGAGCTTCACCGGCTTGGGCCGGAGCTTCATGACGTCGAGCCGGAGCTTCACGAGGTCGAGCCGGGGCTTCATGACATCGAGCCGGAGCTTCATGAGGTCGAGCCGG
>JAFGLD010000156.1 GCA_016928235.1 Anaerolineae bacterium
AAGCGGCATCAACTCCGTGTCGTTCTTGCGGAAGGAAAAACCCGGTTTCTCTTGCCGAGAGTTTTCCCCGCTTTTTTGAGAAGATACCAAAAAACTGAGCACCAAGCACGGTCAGGACATTAGTCTTGATGCCCAATATGCCGTCAACCGTTCAACAGGCGGTCAGCCGCCAGTACGCAAAAGATGTAGGTAGCCGCGCCTCCAATGACGTATTCGGACTGCTGCCAGAGGAAGGGGAAGGGCTGTTTCAACTCCGGAAAATCCGGCTTGATCAGATTGGGGCCGGAGATCACGCCGCCCGGAATATAGCTCCACTCTGCTCTGTTGACGCCGTACACACTGGTCACCGACCGGGCGCCGACACCCGATACCAGCGAGAGGTCAGAGCCGGGATGACAGCCCAACACATAGTTCAACACCCGCAGCACATTCTCTCGGTCGAACAGATCAGGAAAGGCCCGGATCAGGTAATACTGCGCGACAGCATACCACTGGAGGCTCCAACCCTCCCCCCAGATTTCGAAATGAAGAGGAACGCCGTAGGGGTTATCAGCCAGGTCCTTCTCGTGTTCAGCCTTCAGGCGCTCTAGTACGTCTTTCAGACCGCGCGTGAAGGCTTCATCGTCGATGAGAGGAAGCACGCGGGCCATGCTCGCGCCGGTCCAGGCAATATTTTCCCGGATCACAGAGCCCAACTCCAGCAGCCGCTTGCAATAGCCATCCTCGCCGGTAGTCAGGAACAACTCGGCTGCCGCCAATACCTCCTGAACGTCATGATTGCCTGGGATATAGGCGCTGTGCCGGCTGACCGGGTCGTGGTTTCGTTCGTATTCCCAGATCTGAACGGCAGTCTTCAAACACTCCTCGGCCAGGGAATCCTGGTAGCCCCTCAACACACGACCGGCGGCGGCCAATGTCATTGCTACCTGGTATTCCAGACTGGTGTCACGGCTGGTAAATGCCCATCGATCATCCATCCTGCCTGAGCGGTCGCCGCTCGTCTCGCCCGGCTTGAGCGAGGGATCGTAGATCCGATTATCGGTCATGGTGGCGGCATCGCCCAGATGGCTGTACTGGTCCAATGTGCCTTCGATGATACCCGCGAGGCTGTGGCCGGCTGCGTGATACCCTCCCAGCAGACACTCGACACCATGAGTGATCTGCCGGATGATATCAGGAACCCCGTCGGGTGTATGCAGCAGGACAAGCCGGTCGTCGGGGCGCACAGTTGTCTGATCGGTATCTACGCCGAAGGTCTCGCGGATCAGGGCCAGCGTAAAAGTGGTGATGGCCTGAGAGCCGGTGGCCAGATCGTAATCGCCCGCGTCGTGCCAGCCGCCGCGATCCAGGCCGGGAATATGCTCATGTGGGGCGTAGGAGGTATCGAGTGGGCCTTGCCGGTACATGTCGAAGTGGTCGTGTGACGGCGGCGCCTGGATGGCATCGTCCAGGTGACAGGCGCCATGCCAGACACGGGCACCCTCGCGTACCTCGACATGACACATCTGGACCGGCAAAAAGGTCTCCAGCGTGGGCTGCCAGACGTTGTGCTGGTAGACATCCCGATCAATCTTGAAGGGAGATGTAGATTGTTCGCCGTAGTGGATGAGGTACAGGCCGGGCTCGCGTATCCGGGTGAAATCGAAGGCGGCATAGTCATAGCACAAGAACCGTCCCCACTGGTGCGGCAGGGCCGCGAATACCTCGTTGATTGTACCATCGGGCTCGATGCGCTGAAGCACAGCTCTGTCTACCTGCACAGCGCGTGGATCGAGTTCGATGACGGCACGTTTCTCTTGATCGGGATGATAGCCGACCTGTGAGATGCCGATCACCGGGTCGCGGCGCCAATCGGGGATGCAGTTCGGCGTGATCGTCCAGACAATCGCGTCTTTGGTTGCCCCAGCAGGTACGAGCGATCGCACCACGAACCAGCCGTTGTGAGCCGTGTCTCGCCCATCGAAGAGCGCGATCTCGCCTTCATCTTGCTCGATCACCAACTTGCGCAACGGATCGTCTGGCGCGACGATCAGTCTGCTCCCGGTTGCCATTGGCGCCGGACGTAGATGCCCGCCCTCCCCATTCACCATCGGCCCATTGGCCTGGAGGGGCAAGACGCCAAAGGTCTCCCCGAGGTGAAAGGCTTTGTGACAGTAAACGCCGGGAAACAATTCCAGGTTGAGGCTGACTCTGCCGGCCCATTCAGCAGGCAGCGGCTGCGCCAGGTCGATTGCCAGCCGCAGCGCGGCGCCGTCTGCCGACACGCGCACGACATAGTCCAGGCCGGGATCGGGGTAGTGGATCGATACTTTGATCTCCTGGTGATCCTCGACCACCTGGCGTTCGCCGATTATGGGTAAAATCGCTCGTTGACCGGGCGTGGGCTCCAACCGTAGATCGCCGTTGGTGGCGATACGCTCTCCGTGCTGAATGATCTCGACTCCCCCTTGTTTACCCTCAGGGTAGGTGTTATGAAAAACCAGGGCTGACAGCCCTGGCGCCTCAAAAGCATTAAAGTTGTTGAGCTTCCAGTTTGTTAGATTGGTCATTGTCTTCGACACTATCCCCAATATAAATGGCTAATGGCTGAAGGGTTATTCCGAACCATTTTAGCTTTTAACGTAAGTACCGTGCAACCAGAGGGTAGCACGCAAAAAGAGCATGGTTGATGATTTGGGTATGTCATATTCCTCACACCCGACCTCGCTGATGCTCGGTCTGGTCTTCCCCCACTCCATGTACAGAGAGAGGATCAGGGGATATAGGCAGTCACTTAAGCTCGACGAGCCGTTAGTTATTGGCTGTTACTTCATTAGTTTTTGGCTCGATTTTGCATATACCCGGCTGACTGTTGACGAAGGATGATGCAGAAGAGACAGGATTCTTCCGCCATTATGGTCAAGCGGCGACATTCAAACAGTCTCATTCATCTCAACGCTGTCATTCCCGCAAAAGCGGGAATCCACTCCACGCGCCACCCTGTCTCTCCCACACCCCACATGCCAAGCCCGCCCTCACGAAAGCGGGAGCGTAGGTGTGGGACAGAAATCCACTTGCCACATATAGGTTTGTCGATGCACTATTAGCGTAAACTTAAGCACAAACCCGATCTGTTTGGTTCTACATTTTCGGTCATTAGTTCTTGGTTATTAGTCTTTGGTATACAGTCAAGAGCCTGTCATTGCGAACAAAAAACTGATCACTACGATGTTGTTTATCGTCGAGCACTGAAAACTGATCACCAAGCAGTATTGATGCCTTAAGTTGACACCTATGGTCGATGCACAAAGTCGAGTTTAGGGTATAGCGCCAAGAATCGTGCAAAACCAGGACATGATGCCCAAAAGACATAATAACAAGCACTCGATACTGTATGATGCAGCATCGGCTTGGATATCGAGAACCGCAATTCTATACCCGGCTGTTTGTTTATCCGAGGTGGAGTTCATGTCAAGACAGGCACATTTCCAAAATATGACATCTGATCTCACGGGCGCCGAAAAGCTTCATAGCGCGTTGGTTTTTATATGCGCGGGCAAGAGTAAGATTAGATCGTCGAAAATGTATGAAAACATCGTCAGAAGTCCCCATTGATAGACATGGT
Source organism: Anaerolineae bacterium (assembly GCA_016928235.1). Classification (GTDB taxonomy): domain Bacteria; phylum Chloroflexota; class Anaerolineae; order Aggregatilineales; family UBA3940; genus JAFGMS01. Next base: position 3,605 of record JAFGLD010000156.1, read on the forward strand.
TGATCCGTGTAATCCTTTTATC
>JAFGLD010000157.1 GCA_016928235.1 Anaerolineae bacterium
AGCGGAAAAGGCTCTGGTCGATTTCCTCAAGGCGCACAAGAGCCGCCTGCTGGCACACCTGGAGGAGCGCTCGAAGCCGGTCTACAGCTTCGACCTCGACCCGGCGCTCACGCCCGTCTTCGCCAACGTCTTCCAGAACCGCCGACTGCCCGGCCGCCCGACGACCGGGTTGTTCGCCGTGCAGCAGCACGTCGTAGGCGCAGTCTTCGAGGCGCTCAAGACCCGCAAAGGCGTCATCATTATTGGCGAGATGGGCGTTGGGAAATCGGCCATTGGCGCGGTGCTGGCCGGCGCGCTGCACGAGAAGATGTGCCCGGGCCAGATTGCATCGGTGATGTGCCCGCCGCATTTGGTCGATAAATGGGTGAGAGAGATCCACGATGCTGTGCCGGGCAGCCTGGCCGAGGTGGTCGAGACGGTTGACCAGGCCAGCACCTTCATGGGCAAGGCTGAGGCTGATCCAAAGCGGCTGCATGTGCTGGTGATGAGCCGGGAGCGTGCAAAGTTGATGGAGGGTTGGGAACCGGCCTACCTGGTCAGGCACCAGCACAAAGCACGCTGGTCGCGGGGCATCGAGCCGCCCGAGCAGTATGCCAACCAGCCACGCATAGTCACCATCGATGTGCTGATGTGCCCGACCTGCGGGCAGACCATCACCCGCATCGAGCACGGAGAGCAGCGCCCGGCGCCGCTGAGCTGGCTGGCCCAGCAGCCGCGTCGATGCGCCAAGTGCGGAAGTGCACTGTGGCAGATGAAGCGCACCTTCTCGGCGCCGGCAGCCGGTGAAAAATCGCCCAAACGAAACCCCCGTTACGCACTGGCCGAGTTCCTGCGCCGGCGCTACCCGGGCCGCCTGGGGCTGGCCATCATCGATGAGCTCCATGAAACCAAGAGCGGCGCGACCGACCAGGGCCAGGCCATGCAGACGCTGGTGGCGGCCGCCGACAAGGCCATCGGCCTGACCGGTACGCTGTTTGGCGGCGTCGCTTCGTCAGTCTTCTGGCTGGAGTGGGCGTTCAACCCAAGAATGTATGAGCAGTACCCGATCAAGGATGGCCGGGGAACAGCGCTCGGCCGCTGGGTCGAGCAGATGGGGGTGCTGGAGCAGCTGATCGAGTTCAAGGAGGACAAGTCCAAAGCCGGGGCTTATTCCGGAAAGCGGCGCATCGAGCACCGCCCCAAGGAAGCGCCCGGCATCTCGCCCTACCTGGTGCGCGAATTGTTGGATCACTGCGTCTGGGTCGGACTGTCTGACCTGGGCTTTGCCTTACCGGAATACTGCGAAGTGCCGGTTGACATCGCCCTGCCGCCGCAGGTTCAGAACGCCTACGGGCGGGCCAAAGAGACCATGAGCAGCTACCTGAACGGCTGCCGCATGGAAGGCGACGCCTCATTCTTGGGGTCGTACCTGCAGTCGCTGCTCTCCTACCCATCGTCGTGCTTCCGGCAGGAGACGGTAGTGCATCGCCACTGCCGCCAGGGCCAGGTGGTGCGCGAGAACGTCGTGACGGTCATCCCCGGCTTTGGCGAGGAGACCCTCTATCCGAAGGAAAGCTGGCTGCTGGAGACGCTGGAGCAGGAGCTGCGGGCCGGGCGCCGCTGCGCGGTGTTCGTGCGCCAGACCGGCACGCGCGACATCCAGGCCCGGCTGAAGGAGCTGATCGACAAGCATGTAGGCATCGCCAAGACGTCCATCCTTCCCGGCAGCGTCGAGGCCCGGCGGCGCGACGAGCGGCTGAAGGGCTGGGTGCAGAGCGGGGTAAATGTACTCATCTGCAACCCTCGACTCGTGATGACCGGGATGGATTTACTCGATTTCCCAACGCTGATCTTTTTCGAGATCGATTACTCCATCTACGTGACAGCGCAGGCCTCGCGGCGCGCCTGGCGCATCGGCCAGACGCAGGAATGCCGCGTGTACTACCCCTTCTATGCCGGGACGATGGAGGAGCAGGCCATCGCGCTGGTCTCGCGCAAGCAGGAGGCCGCGGCGCTGCTGTCAGGCAACGTCGATGGGGGCGGGCTGGCGGCGCTGAACGATGACAGCGGCAGCTCCCTGGTCGCCGAGCTGGCCAGGGTGGTGGCCGACGATGAAGCTGTGGTCGACCTGGGGCAGCTCTTCCGCAAGCAAGCTGAACGCTCAGCCGATTTCGAATCGGGCTGGGCGCAGGCCTGGGCGAAGGGCGAGAAGATGCTTGTGGCCGAGAAACCAGCTCCCGTCGACGCTCCGGTGACACCGGCGCCAAAGCCTGTGTCCCCGGTCTCCCGTCGACCGACGTTGGACGAGCTGCGCAAGCGCCATGGTCTGAAACGCCCTGCCAATCCGCTCCCAGCGCCATCGACGCCCAATCAGCTCCCGCTATTTGCGCCTGCAGCGGCAGGAGGTGACTGATGGCCGCTCCTGGTGTCAGCCCATCATTGGTGAATGCCATCGCCGCACACTTCCGCACTCTCGGATACCGCCAACACGGCGATTGGCTCAACGGGCCCTGCATCTACCCGGAGCGTCATGCGCATGAGGATAGGCGGGGGTCCTTCGGTTTTAACGTGAGAACGGGTTATGGAAACTGCTTTCGGTGCGGCTCGATGCTCGCCAGGGATATTGCGGCAAGGCTTGAGATAAATCCATACCAACAAAGGAGAGAAACACATGAACAAGACACAGCGGCCTGACCCGGCCCAAATCGCCCGGCTCATCGAGGACGACGAGCTGATCCGGTATGCGGTGGAGGAACTGGGTGGGCAGATTACAGCCATCCGAGGTCTTCGGAACTCAATAGTGCGACCCGACCAGTTTGAGATCGGCGAGTTGGCGATACGGAAGTATGTCAGGGAGGTGGTGGGATAGAGCAAACGGGATTGGGCTAGACACCTGATCCCGTAGTTTCTTCTCTGTAAGTGAGAATGGCTATGAAGCAGTGAAAAGAGACTTATATCAATTCTTCGATTACGAACCGTCCTCAGCAACTCCTTCACGGCTCACCACAATCTCTATCGACTTGTGGAACATGTCCATGCAAATCTCCAGAAAAGAGGAAGGTGACAATCCCTCGTAATAAACTCGAGCGACACCAATATCAAGGCGATGACCATTGATGTCTTCAAGATACCATCCACCATCATCCTTCTTGTCGGTTGGCTTGGCGCCAAGCTGACTTCGGATTTCTGCCAGTGAGTTGGATATAGCTACGTGATCTAGCATCACCAACAAGATCAGTCTCTTGAAAAGCAAATCAGTGACTAACTGAGGTGAAATCCCCATGACAGTCAGAGGCATAAGTGTCGGGAATCTCGAATTGTCGCGCCCGGCTGTAATGTCATAGAAATTGACACCAGAGTGCAATCGCTTATCCCAACTGACTTTTGCAAGTGCTTGATGTAGTTTTGCAGAGTTCCTGGTGATTTCCTCAAAGTGCTCTTGCGTAGCTCCCATATAGAGAGCTAAACCGTCGGAAGACTCCAAAAGAGCAAGCCCGTTTGCTTTCGCCTCTTTTAGGCATCCCTCTATTGTTTGCCACTCGTACCGAACCGCGAAATCTGGCGGCGATACCGTGACCACTGTTGTTCCGTCTTCCAGTTTCCGTACCCCAGTCTTTGAAAAATCCTCAAGGCGTTCTAATCGTTTCTGCTGTCGAAGGCTCTGTGCAGATTGGGCTATATGTTGACTCTTCTTGGCTTCAATTATGACGCCATCAAATTCTACCGAGCCGTGAATGGACAGATCGCCCACTCGCAAGATGCTGGTCAAATCATGCATCAAGATGAAACCCTTGGATCTCAGCACTTCAATGATTTGAAGTTCCAAGATTGCGCCCTCTTCCCCTGTGATGAATCCGGGAGAAGGCGCTTGATACATCGCTCTAAGTATATGCTCGGGAATGAAATGCCAAGCCAATGTATCGCCTAACATATGTAGCAAGCCAAGTTGAATTAGATACTCTTGTTCTAGAACTTCAAGTTCATCCTGATGAGCCTGGTAGATATTGATAAGACGAATGGTTCCCTTATTGGGTCTCGTGCCTGGAGCGACTAAACCTCTTCTTCTGCCCTTTATCTGCTTGATATTCTCCCTTATGTCAAGGATGCTGAGTTCTGTTCGGATCACTGCTTCAAGTAGAGCGTCCTGGCACTCCTGGAATTCTGATGGTGAATTGCAGTGTCGCAGCTCTTCCCACAATAAGGCAAAGAGCGACTCGGTATCAGAATATTCAATTTCTTCAGCAGCGAAGCACCGCAGGGCATTAATGAGTCTGGGCTTCCCCTTCACTTGCCATGACAAATGCTGTAACAAACGCTGAATAGACGCTATAAACACCATTATTTCATCACCGCAGAATGTAACCTGTCATCTATGACCCAAAGTCCGTAATAGAGGTTTCGTCAGACAGAGGGAACTTCACCTCAACCTCTTCTTGCCTCATGCTCTATGATAACAAACATGCCCCGGTTTTGCGGCCGCTGCCTAGCGCTGTCAGCCTGTCACACGCTCGCCATCGCAAAAAAATCCCTTATTTAAGGCATTCAAAAATCACACCATCTGGCTTATCGTGTGATTAAAGACCTCTGCCAGTGTAGAAGGTAATTAGCAGGAGAAGCCGTTCTTTCACACACCGACCGGCATCGAGCCGGTCGCGCCCGAACGCCCCGGTTGGCTGTCGCCACCGGGTTGTGACCCTGAACGACCACAGCGGGGGTCACAACCCTACCTGGGCGTGAGCAAGATAAACAAACTGGATGTTTTCCAGTTTTCACCCCGAAGGTTCAGGGGTTTATCAGCATCTTGCACCAGTTTTTAGACATCTGGTTTTGGTTTTTGACCCTCAACACTCAGAGGTTTATCGCAGATGCCTCGGCATGACAATCCGAGGCACAGACTGGCAAGACAAGGAAAGGGATCAATGAGAGCTGCAGACATCAAGCAAGGTCATTTTTATGTCAATTGGAGTGGAGCACTGATGCGCCAGATCGTGGGTGAAACAGGAAACAAAAGCATCTTGTGGGTGGACTACGCGCTTGGGCGCAAGAAGCGCATCGGGAGTG
>JAFGLD010000158.1 GCA_016928235.1 Anaerolineae bacterium
GTATACATCTTGACCAGCGGCGTCAGGTGGGCGGTATCGCCAAAGTCATAGGTAAACCGGCCCTTGGTCAGGCTGGGGCAGGCAAAAGGCTCGACCGCTACCACGCGCATATCTCCCTCGCCGCGCAGCTTGCGTCCAACATAGGGGAATGCCAGGCCGGCAAAGTTCGAGCCGCCGCCCGTGCACCCGATCACCACATCGGGGGAATCATCGGCCATGTCAAACTGCGCCATCGTCTCTTGCCCGATCACAGTCTGGTGCAGCAGAACATGGTTGAGCACGCTGCCCAGGCTGTACTTGGTGTTCGGGTCGCTCGCTGCGACCTCGACCGCCTCGGAGATAGCAATCCCCAACGAGCCGGGCGAGTCTGGATGCTCGGCCAGGATTGCCCGTCCGGACTCGGTCTCTGAGCTGGGGCTGGGAGAGACCTGCGCGCCATAAACTTCCATCAGCGCCCGGCGATAGGGCTTCTGGTCGTAGCTAACCCGCACCATATAGACCTTACATTCCAGACCAAAAAAGGCGCAAGCCATCGACAAAGCCGACCCCCACTGGCCGGCCCCAGTCTCGGTTGTTATGCGGCGCGTACCCGCTTCCTTGTTGTAAAAAGCCTGAGCTACAGCTGTGTTCTGCTTGTGGCTGCCGGCTGGGCTGACGCCTTCGTATTTGTAATAAATGCGGGCAGGCGTATCGAGCGCCTTTTCCAACCCGCGTGCCCGGATAAGTGGGCTGGGCCTGTACATGCAATAAATGTCGCGCACCGGTTCTGGAATCTCGATGTACTGTTCGGTGCTGACCTCCTGCATGATCAACGACATCGGAAACAGCGGTGCGAGATCGTCCGGGGTGATGGGGTTCCCTGTGCCGGGGTGTAACACCGGATGTGGCGGAGCTGGTAAGTCGGCAGCGACATTGTACCAGGCCTTGGGTATCTCACTCTCAGGCAATAGGTACTTACGGGTATGATTGTTGGTGGCCATGATGAACTCCTCCCAGAATTGGAAAATAAAGCCGTCAGCGATCAGCTTTCAGCACTCCACTTTTTGTTTCCGTTGAGCACTTGATTGCTGATTGCTGAGAGCCAATAACACGCACTATCGATACAGCTCGATGACCTTGTCAGTCAGCAAGCTGGTCAATCCCATCGCTTCACGGGCTTGAGCGACCGTTTCCTGAGCGATAGGACGTGCCCGCGCCGCCCCTGATCGCAGAATGTCGATGACGTCATCCGGACGCTGTTCGAGGAAGCGCCGCCGCTCGCGGATTGGATCGAGGAAATCGTTAAGCGCCTTGACCAGCGCCTTTTTGACCTCGACATCGCCCACTTTTCCTACGCGATATCGCTCCTTGAAATCATCGATCTGCGCCTTGTCCGGATTGAAGATATCGTGATAGATGAACACAGGGTTGCCCTCGACGGTGCCCGGATCGGTCGGGTGGATGCGCTTGGGATCGGTATACATACTCATTACCTTCTTGCGTACCGTTTCCTCATCGTCGGAAAGCATGATGGCATTGCCCAGCGATTTGCTCATCTTGGCCTGACCGTCCGTGCCGACCAGCAAAGGCGCGTCCTCCGGAATGAAGGCTTTCGGCTCCGGGAAGACCTCGGCAAAACGACCGTTAAAACGACGGGCGATTTCCCGCGTCACCTCGACATGGCTGGCCTGGTCCCTGCCAACCGGCACCAGGTTCCCTTTGACGATCAGGATGTCGGCTGCTTGCAAAACCGGGTAATTCAACAGCCCGGCCGATGGTTCTTCGATGTGCAGGTTCTGCATGATCTCCTTGAGGGTTGGTACGCGCTGAAGACGCGGAACCGTTGTCAGCATCGAAAAGAGCAGCGTCAGCTCCGCCGTCTCCGGCACGTCCGATTGCATGTAGTGGGTCACCTTGTCCGGCTCGACACCGGCAGCGTAGTTGTCGATCACCACATCGATCGCGTTCTGGCGCGTTACCTCGACATCCTCTTTTTCAGGATGCGTGGTCAGCGTGTGGTAATCGGCCACCAGCAGGAACAGGTCATACTCGTGCTGAAACCTGGCCCTGTTCACCAATGTGCCGACATAGTGCCCCAGGTGCAGTTTACCCGTCGGCCGATCCCCTGTTAAGATACGTCCCTTCTGTTTAGCCATGATTCTTCCTTAATTGATGTGATATTTGACATTGCCCGTCAAATAAAAAAGCGCCGTCCCCCATGAGGGACGAGCGCTCGATGTGCCCGTGGTGCCACCCTTGTTAAGCTGTGCCTCTGCAAAAAAGCCAGCCTCACTCTGTCGAACACAGATGCCTGTGTTCTCTGCCCAATAACGGTGGCATCTCCGGCCGGAACTACTCAGATGTCTGTTCGCCCCGGCAACTCCCCGGTCCATTCTGCACCTGCGCGCATGCTGCCTTTCCACCATCCGGCCGCTCTCTGAATGCCGCTTCGATGCTTACTACTCCGGTTCAACGTTCCGATTCTATTTTGTTGACTGCGCAAAATCATAGCAAGATTTAGGGGAAGTTGTCAAGCTGTTGAGTGATTGTCTGATTGACGATTGAACAATCAACTGCCGGACTCGCCTGCATCAGCTTCAGCAATCACATCCGGAATGTATCGCTTTAAGTCCTCGGCAAGCTCCCCATCCGGCCATCCCTGGAACTGCCGAAGAGGAATAGCAAGCTTTTTGCTTTCAAACTGTTCCCTTATCTTTTCGGTAAGGTATATAGTCTTCGGACCCAACGAGTGCACCGGCCGATCTACGTAGAGCCTATCGTCAGGCAGGAGACCCATCCACTTCTTGCGCTCCAGCCTAAGCACCTCATGCCAGCCAATTGTCATCGGCTTATATGGAAGCCAACACAACTCCAGTCCATTGGGCGTGGTCTTCAGGTAACTACGGTGAGCGTTACGCAGACAGATGAACAAGAAAAACACGACCAGGATACGCCCGCAAGATGAAGTGGCTTCAGTCGCGTCAAGATGGTAGTCCCGAAAGAGATGCAGAAAATACCCAAGCGGAAATTTCTTCCTGTAGATGCGAATTGACTGTGATGATTCCATGATTCTTGTTCTGCTTCCTCATTCAGCTATAATTGTCTCATTCCACGCTCTATGGAAGAATAGCCTGTTCCTGCCCTCCGAAACATACAAACGCCCATCACATTATACACACTCTCTTGAAGTTCACAATACGCCCACAAACAGAACGTCCGTCTTGATGGTCTCGTCTGTTCCGTCTATAATTTCCTCCGTCGCGGCCGCCGGGGAGCCTTTTACCAGCCAACCTCACCTGTTTTCCCTAATCACGCAGCCTATCAACCAAATTTGCGCCCTCTGGCCAGAGTAGATGGACACAGTGGCAGGCCGATCTGACAAACATCGACTGGGTGCGGGGACGTTGTGGACATGAGGGGCCTTCTCAAGAGACTGAGGGATCGTTCACAAAGTGTGAGGGGCCTCTCGTCGACACTGAGGGATCGTATTGTTTCAGGAAGCAAGCTTTGCACCAGCGGCAGCGACCAGTTTACAGGTTAACGGAATCGCTTAGTTTGATAAGAGGAGAAATGGAAATGACACATGCACACACCTCAATCGCCGAGCAGTTGAACGCGGCCCAGTTGGTTATCATCAACACGCTGGATGATGCCGAGATCAAGGCGCTGGTGGCAGAGCTTGGCTACAACGCCGAGAAAGTGAGCGGGGGTCGGAGGCTGTACGAGGCCGCCATAATCGCCGTCAACGCCCGGCCCCTCTGTCCGGTACCTGTCTATCGGGCAGGGTGCTGTGTTTTTACCCCAACGCGCGTTACCCGAAACAGCGCGCAACCGGAGATACATCTACATCGAGCCCCTGCGTGTCTGTTTCAATCGCGAATGACCAACGAGCATTGCTTCACCGGTTGATCAGGGTTGGCTCGGATGTGATCGCGGAACCGGTCGAGGCATTTTGGGGCGGCCGGTTCCGGCGCATAGCGGTTGCCGCCTCGAATGAAGGGGTTTACACTTGTTGTTAAGGGATCAAAACAATATGCTCATAGATCAAAGCACTGGCACAATAAACTTTCCAAATGGCTTGGTCGTCACGACCGAGTTAGACAAGAGGGGCTTCGAAAATTCGGCTTCTTTTGGTCGAGCAACGCCATACGATCATGGCACTTTGCCATTTCAATGGTTTGAGCTAGAGGGTGGTCAAGTAGATGGGCAAATTCTTGGTGTAAGAATATGCTTCTATTCAGACCTTCTTGTGATTGTAAATGTAGGTACCAGTTTTTATCAACCTAATCAGGGAAAATGGGATAACTTTTCTTTTGAGGTTGAAAGCAAAACAAAGTCTTTTCATGATCAGTTACTGCGAAATCAACTTGGGGAACCCCATAAAACAATTTCCCGTCCTGTGGGGCAAAACCAACCGGCGCTTGATTATTGTATAGAATATCATTATGGATGGGGAACTGTGTGGTCTGGATATGATGGACGTGCAGGGTCTTCTTCCATAGTCATAGGATATGGTTCAAGACTCAAAGATGCTCAAGATCATTATCGAATGAAAAAGGAATAAGTCTTATGATTGTCAATGCCTTCGCCAAAATCCGGAAAATCATTGAGTTGTGACAAAAGGCGAGATATTTGTGGGCTACATCAATACAAAAGAACACTCTTTTCTAGCAGTTTGTCGGAAAAGTAACTTTGGGCAGTCTTCGGATGAACGAACAGGGCTTTCAATGCCTCAAAATCAGAGATTAGGCATGGTTTTAGGGCTCATTTCGGTAGAACAAAGCCGATTTTCCGACTTCTCCGACA
>JAFGLD010000159.1 GCA_016928235.1 Anaerolineae bacterium
CCCAGCTGGATTATCAAGGTCAGAGTGTGTGTTTGATACTCCATAATTAGCCTTGATGAGTCAAGATTCAGAGTTTCTTAGGAAAGACATCGAGCAGCGCGCTGTGATAGGCCTTCCACATGTCGGTGACCACCACTCTGGGGTTGACTCCCATCTTCTTGAGTTGCTCCAGAAAATCCTTGATGGCATCACTGTCGCGGCTGGCGATCAGATCGAACAGAATCGTGCGATTGTTGATAGAGTCAACAGCCACGATCAGGTACTGTTTCTTGCCATTCCTATTATGTAGATGGACCTCATCGAGGCCGACTACGCCGCTGAAGCGCGCTGCCACCCACTGCGTATATTCCGCTTTTCCCAGGTCGGCTTCCGCTTCAGATGGTGGACTTGGCTACCCGCAAGTTGAAGTCGCGCAACATACGCTGCGGCATACACCCCAGTGGCATCCCATCCTCGACCACTGAGAAAGTACAGACAAAAAGTACCCGGCATTGTCAACCAGCCGGGTACTTTTTGTCATCGTGTGCGTCAACTAAGCTTTGACAATGCAGTCAACAGGGCAGACGGCGACGCATTGCGGGGCATCATAGTGGCCTTCGCATTCCACACAGGTGGCAGCATCGATGATATAGATGTCTCCCTCGCTGATGGAATCGGTTGGGCACTCGGGAAGGCAGGCGCCACAAGCGATGCAGTCTTCAGTAATTTTCATTGCCATAGATATTCTCTCCAGTTTAATTGGAATAGGATCCGACGTATTTTACGATTGCTAGGCTAATCGATCTGCGGGAAGATGTCAACCTGACAAACGTCACGAATCTTCCCCATTTTGTCAGAACAGACTACAATTTGCTGGAATCCGGCTGATTCGAAGAGGCAGGGCTCACAGCCTGCCCGTTTCTACGGAAGACACAACAGCATCTACATTATTCACAGGAGAAGAGCATGTCGTCAGAGAACATTAATGCTTCTACCAGCACATCGGCGAAGTTGGCACCAATCTCTCGCCCGGAGCGGATCGAGGTTATCGATATTTTGCGCGGGTTTGCCATCTTCGGAATCTTGTTGGTCAATATGGAAACCTTTGGCGCGCCGATCTACAACTTTGTGGAGCCTGCTACGCGGTGGCCGGCTCTGATAGATCAGATAGCGACTTTTGCTGTCCGATTCTTTGCGGAGAACAAGTTCTACTCCCTTTTTTCTCTGCTATTCGGGTTAGGACTGACTCTTCAGATGACACGCGCGGAGGAACGGGGCACTCGCTTTGTTCCTCTCTACATCCGGCGGCTGTTAGTTTTGCTGGTGTTTGGGCTGCTTCATGCTTATCTGTTCTGGGTAGGAGATATTCTGGCCATTTACGGTGTGTTGGGCTTTCTGCTCCTTCTATTCCGTAAGGCCAAGCCCAAAACGCTGCTCATCTGGAGTGTCATTGTGTTATCGATTCCACGGGTGCTTTACATCGGATCGACCATCCTGATCACGCTGGCTAACGGCGCTCCTGAGAGCGCAGCGATGGTCGCCGAGCAATTTGCGCAACAACGAGAGTTTTTCTCGGCTTCGGCCATCCAGGCCACCGAGGTTTATGCCCGGGGCACTTTTATGGAGCAAATGGCACAGCGTGTACAGGATAACCTGACGATGTACTCGGTGATGACATTTTTTATGCCCGGTATTTTTGCCATGCTCCTGCTGGGGGTATATGTAGGTCGGCGCGGTATTTTGCAGGATATACCAGGGAACCTGAAATTGATCCGCAAAGTGATGATTTGGGGGTTGGTGTTGGGCGTCATCGGAAACCTGGTTGCCGTCGTGGGCGGAGAATACTCCTCGCGCATCGAGCCTTCCTGGATTGGGGCTATCTCTGATATCGGAACCGGCATTGGAGCACCGGCGTTATGCCTGTTTTATGCCTCGGCCATTACGCTGTTAGTTCAAAACCCGGTCTGGCAAAATCGGCTGCGCCCGCTGGCTGCCGTTGGCCGTCTATCGCTCAGCAATTATCTGTTCCAGACCCTTGTCTGTACGACCATGTTCTACAGCTACGGACTGGGATTGTATGGGCAGGTAGGCCCGGCGCTTGGCGTTGTCTTGGCAGTGGTGATTTATCTCATTCAAATACCGCTCAGCGTATTGTGGGCACGCTACTTCCGGTTTGGCCCATTCGAATGGTTGTGGCGTTCGCTCACCTATGGGCGCTGGCAGCCGATGCGATTGGATCGTCATACCGGGTAGATCTGCCGGGCAGAGGCACGTTAGACTTTATCGGCTCAACGCGGAAAACTGGGGGGGCGGTTAAGAAACCGGGTTTTTATCTCACCGAGAATGGCCAATGGATTGCGGAAAAACCCGGTTTCTTCCGGCTTTTCCCACTATTCCGCGTTGAGCCACTTTATCTGAGATCACTGAGTTGCACATAGCACGCTCATTATCGATATAGTCTATCGATAAAGGAGGGCACGGCATACTGCCGTGCCCTCCTTTCGTGTTTACAACTGTGCCTCTTGCTCGGCAATGACTGTCTCCAGCAGGTCGATGGCTGCCTGCACTGTTGGCGTATCGAAGGCCAGAGTTGCTCCGGCTGCTCGGTACAAATCAGGCAGCGGGACGCTGGCGCCCAGAGAGAGCGCATGTCGATACGCGGCCACAGCCTGAGCCTGATCCTGTAGCGCGTTACGCCAGACCTGGATCGCGCCGAGCTGCGCCAGGCCGTATTCGACATAATAGAAGGGGTCGGAGAAGGGGTGGCCCTGCTGACGCCATCGAGCCGTGATGGTCTGCTCTTGCCCGCTCCAATCGATGCCCTTCATGAACCGTCCCCATAGCGCCAACCAGCTCTCATCGCATCGAGCAGGATCGACAGCCTCATCAATGTGGGTGTAGACCCAGTGCTGGAAAGCATCGACAACGGCCATGTATGGCAAGAAGGTCACAATTCCTTCCAACTGCTCGATGCGGGCCCGGGCGGCTTCTTGATCGGTGTAGAAGCCCCCCTCACGGGTAGTCAGATAAGGTGCAGCCAGAAGCTCCATCCCCATCGAAGCTACCTCGGCGAATTCGAGCGGCAGGTTGTCGCCGGCTCGCTGTGGGAAGTAGGGCAGGTGAGCCGATTCCACAGCATGGAAGGCATGACCACCTTCGTGAAGGAGTGTCATGACATCGTCGTGGGTGCCGACGGCATTCACAAAGATGAACGGCTGTTTGGTCGCATCAAAGGATATGCTGTAAGCACCAGGCATCTTACCGGGGCGATTATCCAGGTCGAGCAAGTTATCTGAGCGTAACCTGTCAAAATAGTCACTGAAAACAGCATCGACGCGCCGGAAGATGGTCTTCGTTTTCTCAGTCAGCTCTTCGATGGTCGCAAATGGTCTGAGCGGTGGTAGGCCAAAGGGATCGACAAAGAGATCCCAGGGGCGCAGCGATGTCAGCCCCAGCCGCTTACGCCGCCGCTCGTAGATGCGCGCTGCTGCCGGGACGACTATTGCTTCGATGGCCCGGTGGAAGGTGGTGCAATCTTCCGGCGTGTAGTCAAAGCGCAGCATCTTTTGCCAGCGATAGGCTCGATAGTCCGGCAGGCCGGCATTGGCGGCGATCTGCCGGCGTATCTTCACCAATCCGGCCCATAGTGCATCGATGGCCTTTTTGTCGGCATGACGGCGTTCCACGGCCAACTGCCAGGCCGCTTTGCGTTTGCTACGGTCGCTATCTTGATAGACCAGCGCGAGCTGCTGAAGAGTCTGCTCTTTGCCTTCCCACTGGACGGTCTGTGTGCTGACGATCCGCTCGTAGTCCCTGGCAAGCTTTTGCTCTTCGACCTCCAGCGGCAGGTTTTCCTCACGGAAGAGTTCTGCCTGTGCCCGCATTTTCTTGAGCGGTAACTCGAAGCCTGCCGGCTCCAGGCGGCTGTCGATGAGCTTGTGCTTGAGCTTCTGCTCGGCCTGTTGAGCTGTGGCCCGTATGTGCTCGATAAAGTGCTCAAACTGGTGCTGTGCTTCCTGGTTCTCGGTATCGATCGTGGTGGCAACATAGTGGCGCCAGTACCTCTCTTCGATAAGCTCGGCCAGGCGCGTCCAATCGGCCAGCCAACCGTCAATGTTCTCGGCGGCCAACGGGCGTGTTTCCAGATCGGCAAAGAAGGGAGCGATGCGCTCCCAATCCCAATGCATGACATCGAAGGCGGTTTTTGGTAGGGTGGTAAACATGCTCAATCTGCTTTCTACTCAGTTGTTAGCTGTTACTCGATGATCGAGTTTTTAACATAGACGGGTGATCAGAATAAGTAAATAGGCACTACCGCATAACTTGCTATTAGTACGCATAGGATCGATCTCAAATCCTAACCAAGTTGTGCTTGCCGATAGCAAGTTATGCGGTAGTGCGTTTTTAGTCTCTAATTGCAAGTCTCCGGCGTTTGCAGAGCGAGATGTTGGCGTCTTAGAGCGTTTTGGAAAGCGACATATAGAGTTAGAGAACTGTGAACTATAAACTGTAAACTCACTCCGGCGGCTCGTGAAAACAGCCTTTTTGAACGGAAGTAAAGTGCGAAAAACAGGCTAAGGTGTCACATAACCCTTAACGATCATGGTGCCGCCACTGATGGTGAGTTCCGTAAGCGTTACTTCACTCTCGGCGCTGTTGGATGCGCCTGTAAGCGATTGGCTGACAGATGCATTGAGCACATTCAGCATTTCTGGCGGAATACTGATCTGCTGGCCGCTTGAAGTGCTGATTGTGGCGTCGGCGATGGTCAACACGAGCTTGCCGTTGCTGTCAATCGAGGCGTTGAAGATGACGGTTGCTGTTCCGGAAACATCTACCGTCCGTGGCCCGACTTTTTGGCTGACAGTTGCCGCAAAAGTCACGCCAAACTGTCCATTGTTGAGGGTTACATCGATGCTACTGACCTTGCTGCCATAACCACTTTTGGCCATCGCCTCGGCGATCATAGCTTCGACTTGTGCCTCGGTGATGGTGATAGCAAACGGAACACCAGGAGGCAACTCATAAGCCTGGCCCCAGGTTTGAACAAGTGCCGCGGCACTGTCGCTTGCCGGGTGGATGACAATCTCAGTGGAAGCGGCCGCCGGTTGGTCGGACTCGTTGGTTGGAATGACTTCTGGTAGTCCAGTTGGTTGGTCGGTTGGTTGTTCAGGTGGCGTGGTCAGCTCGATGGTTGTTGGTTCCGGCGGCGAAGTTGGAATGGATGATTCGGTTGGGGCCGGAGCTGTCATGGGCTGCTGTGTGAACTCGATAGTATGCGTAGCCGTTGGTATGAGACTGGTTTGCTCACTTGGGACTTGCCCACATGCTATCAGACTCAAAAGGAGTGTTACTGATAAAACAGACAATAAGAAATGCCCGATTTTCATTGCTTGTTTCCCCCATTCTGCGGACAATCAGAACATTAACACATGCTCTATGTATCTTCTCAATAACTTGGGGTAGTTTTTCCTCGACGATTAAGTTTTTAACATTGCCTGGTGATCAGTTTTCAGTGATCAGTTTTTTCGACATGATTGGCTAACGGTGATTGGGAAGAGCCTGAAAACCAGGAACTAAAAGCCAACAGCTAACAGCTAACAGCCAACAGCGTATCGAGCTTAAGTTACCACCTATGCCCCCGAATCATTGAGAAGATACAGCTCTATCTTACTCTGCCGGTTATGAGCTGGTAAATAGGGAATGATCCTACCCAAATGCTATCGAATCACATTCTGAGGAGGAACCACGATCTCTGTTATGGAGGTTGCAGGCAGGGCGAATAATCAATCGCCCCGTCTGCGTTTCTCCGATCGGAACTATGCTGCGAATGGGTAGTTTCTAGTTTTTTCTGAGCACATTGAATCGTGGGAACCGTTTGCTCTTCAACCGTTTGCAGTATGAAGAAAAATTACCCGCCTTCGCAGATGGCTTTGAGGTTCGCCAGGCTTTCCTCTCCGTTTGCGATGTTCATTTGCTCGACAACCAGCTTGTCTGCGATCTGTCCCAGTGCCCCACCGGGCAAATCGTAGTCAAAGCCGACTGTGAGATGGGTGTTACCATCAGCATCGGCGTATATCCAGTGTGATGTCCCCGTGACCATTCCATCCATCTGGAAGGCAAATTCGAAAGGTGGGTTGTAGGTGATAACCGTGGCTGTCAGATCAAGATTGACACCGGATACCTGGTACTGAATGCCGATCCGGCCGCCAACCTGTGGCCAGACGCCGTCCGGCTGCACACCGGCAATTCCGACATACCATTGTGCCAGGTTCTCGGCTGCCTCGGCGTAATTGTAAACTGTGTCCATTGGAGCACCGATTAGGATCTCGCGTTCAACGTATGCCATCTGAAATTTCCCTTCTATAACTAAATAATGGTGACGAATCGATTGGTTTGACTTGAACACTATGCAGTATATGCAATCTTGCCGGAACCTCAAAATCGCGCCGGCAGACTTATGGACAATCAATACGTGTTGCGCGGTACAGGTTTTCTCGATGGCGTAAGGCCAGATGACGGCTGCCGCGGCGGATGACTGTCCCCTGTGTGTCGATTGGCAGCACCCAGACACGTGCTTTCTGCCCTGTAGCGGCCTGAAAAGCCTGAGCCATGCTGTCGCCGATTTGTTCATGTTGGGCGGGCGCAAAGGCGATCAGAGATGGGCCAGAGCCGCTGAGCGTCACCGCTGTCGCGCCTGCTTCAAGGGCGGCCCCGGCAGCCTGGTCGATGCCTGGAATGGCCGGTCGGCGATAGGGCTCGTGAAGGCGATCTTGCATGGCATCGGCTAACAGATCGTAGTCGCCCTCGGCGAGAGCCCGGGTGACCAGGATCGCGCGCCCGATGTTGGCCGCTGCATCCTTGAGGGGCACGCTGCCGGGCAGCAAGGCGCGCATTGCCTGGGTGTGGTGGCCTTCGATGGCAGGCAGTGCCACGATGACTTTCATGGGGGCAACCGGTAGCCGGCAGTAGGTCAGGCAATGGTCTACGTAGCTGCTGACGACCAATCCGCCCAGGAGCGCCGGGCAGAGGTTGTCCGGGTGCCCTTCGGTCTGAAGGGCCAGAGCCAGAATCTCTCCGGGTTCAAGGGGCTCGTCGAGCAACATGTTGGCCGCGACCATGCCTCCAATCAACGCGGCGGCGCTGCTACCCAGACCGCTGGCGAGAGGAATGGCATTGGTGAGCTTGAAGTACAGCCCATCCGGATGGAGATCAACCCGTTTGAAGACGGCATAAGCTGCTTTGACGATCAGATTGGTGTCGTCTGTGGGGGCTGTCCCGGCGCCTTCTCCGGTGATTTCCACAACCAATACGCCGGTTGTTGGGGCGATCTCGATGGTATTGTAGAGGCCGATGGCCAGTCCCAGGCTATCGAAGCCGGGCCCCAGATTGGCCGATGTGGCCGGAACAGAAACTGTGATGGTTGCCATTTGCGGATGTATTGCCTTTGCCGGAAGATCTTCCCTGATAGCGTAGCAGGTCTTGCCTGCGCTATCAAATTCCCGTGATAGCCCTCTGAAATGGCGTAGTTACGCTGTTCTCGCGTGCCACTATTGGGGTATACTATAGTCCAATTCATTGGGCATTCCATCCGTAGCTGGGGGCTGACCCTCGGCGGGCACGGCAGACCTGCCCTCCAGGTTGGGTCATCCTCCGGTTGTCCTCCGATCATCTTCCGATCATCCTCTGCTTGGCGCGGGTACCCCGCCTCATAGGCGGTAACTGAAAGAATTGATGGCGATCTTGCTTTGTGCCTGGCCCATCACACAATCACTCATTCACAGTCAGAGCCAATAGCTGAATAGTTACGTTTAGAGTATTCGGCGAATCGCAGATATAATCTTGGTGATTGTTCAGGGAGTGCCGGCTTTGCACGCCTGGGTTTTGAGTGATTGGCTTGATGCTCATCGCATAGTTGCCTTTCAGACAACAACAATAATCCCCTGAATGGTTACCGGTCTCTGTTCGTGCCTCGGCTCCGGTCTGTTGTGTAGGCGCATAGACGCGGACACTGCTGCTCAATCTACATCAATTTCAGAATCGTAACTATTCGGCTATCGGCGGTCAGCTTTTGGCTGTTGGCTGTGAACGATAAACTGTCAACTGTAAACTAAAACTCATCACTCGTCACTCAAAACTATCAAGCAGACAGCACCAATAGCTGAATAGTTGCTCTACATCAATTTCAGAATCTAACCTACGGAGAAGTACACGCATGATGAAGGCTATTATCATACTAGGGGATGGCATGTCCGATTATCCTATCGAGCATCTCGGTGGGAAGACCCCGCTTCAGGTTGCGAATAAACCGAGCATTGACCGGATTGCCAGAGAAGGTCGAATGGGTCTCTTCGAGACCATACCCGAGGGAATGCCCAAAGGCTCTGAGGTAGCCAATCTGAGCGTACTGGGCTACGACCCGCTCAAAGTCTACAATGGTCGCGCGGTGATCGAGGCTGCCAATATGGGCGTGGCGCTTGATGACGATGATGTGGCCTTTCGACTGAATCTCTGCTGCATCGAGAATGGTCTGATCAAAAATCACTCTGCCGGTCATATCACGACCGAGGAAGCCGATGCAATCATCCGATCGCTTCACGAAGTATTGGGCGAGGCTTCCGGAGAAATACCGGTCGATCTCCACAGCGGGGTTAGCTATCGACACCTGCTGGTTCTGCGGGGCGCCACTGCATCGCCAAAAGTCACCTGTGCGCCACCGCACGATCATGTGGGCGAGCGGGCTGAGGATCTCCTTCCCACCGCTACCTCCGATGAAGCAAGGGCGACGGAGGCTAAGGTGCGCTTGCTGATGACGCGGGCAGAGGACATTCTGAAGGAGCATCCTGTTAACCTGAGGCGCATCTCGGAGGGCAAGGATCCCGCCAATGCCATCTGGCCGTGGTCGCCGGGGCGCAAGCCAAAGATGGAAACCTTTCAGGAGCGGTTTGGGGTGCACGGCGCTGTGATCTCAGCGGTGGATCTCATCATGGGGTTGGGCCTGTATGCCGGCATGGATGTGATCAGAGTGGCGGGGGCCACGGGCCTCTGGGACACTAACTACGAGGGTAAGGCGGCGGCTTGTGTCGATGCGATCCGGGATCACGACCTGGTGTATGTGCATGTGGAGGCCACCGACGAGGCGGGACATGCCAAAGACCTGGATCTCAAGATTAAATGCATCGAGATGCTCGATGATCGCCTGGTACGTCCGATCCTGGAAGGCGTCGAAAAGCTTGGGATCGAGGTTGCTGTGGCGGTGCTCCCGGATCACCCCACGCCTGTGTCGACGGGTATTCATGCCGGCGATCCTGTCCCTGTCGCTGTCATGCGGCCCGGCGATACGCCGGACGCCACTACCTGCTTCGATGAGGAGCAGGCCAGGTCCGGAAGCATCCCGTTCATGCGCGGCGATGATTTCATCAAGTTCGTTCTCGGCGTCAAGAATTAGGGATCAGGGGGTGGGGATTGGGGGGTAGGGACAGGCAAAAACTGCTGGTGAACCCTCTGCCCTCGTTGCTCGTATCTCATTGGCTGTTTTACCAATTACCAAGAACTAATAACCAATAACTCTTTTCAAGGGGGCTCATCGATGTCTTACAACAGTTGGTTAGCATGCGCGCGCGGCTGCGGACGCCGCTACTCGATTGACGATGTGGTCTATCGCTGTGAAGATTGTGGGGGTCTGCTCAACGTGGAACACGATCTGGAGGCGCTCAAGAATCGGAGTGCGGCAGAGTGGAAGAAGCTCTTCGAAGCACGTGCCCATACGACCGAGTGGCCTTATGGCAGTGGTGTGTGGGGCAAGAAGGAATGGGTCTGCCCACAGGTCGAGGACGAGAACATCGTCTCTATGTACGAGGGACACTCGAACTGTTTCTGGGCCGAGCGTCTGGGGAAGGAGATCGGGGTGCCCGATCTGTGGATCAAGCTCTGCGGCAACAGCCACACCGGCTCGTTCAAAGACCTGGGCATGACCGTGTTGGTATCGGTCGTCAAGCAGATGGTTGCCGATGGAAAACCAATTCGAGCTGTGGCTTGCGCCTCCACCGGTGACACATCAGCGGCGCTGGCGGCCTATGCCGCCGCGGCCGGTTTGTTGTCTGTCATCTTGCTGCCGAAGGGCAAGGTGTCGACGGCGCAACTGGTGCAGCCTATTGCCAACGGCGCTCTGGTGCTCTCGCTGGATACGGATTTCGATGGCTGCATGCGCATTGTGCAACAGCTAACCGAGGACAAAACGCTCTATCTGGCCAATTCGATGAACTCCTTGCGGATGGAAGGCCAGAAGACGGTGGGTATCGAGATCGCGCAGCAGTTCGATTGGGAGGTTCCTGATTGGATCGTGATCCCCGTGGGCAACCTGGGCAACGTGAGCGCCATCGGCAATGGGCTGCTCATGATGAAGGAATTAGGGCTGATCGACAAACTGCCCCGCCTGGCCTGCGCGCAGGCGGAGCGCGCCAATCCACTGTACCTGAGCTACCAGACCGGCTTCGAAGCGTATAAGCCGGTCGCGGCCCAGACGACGCTGGCCAGCGCCATCCAGATCGGCAACCCGGTCAGCTACGAACGCGCCGTGAAGGTGCTCAAACAGTTCGATGGCATTGTCGAGCAGGCTACCGAGGATGAGCTGGCCAATGCCGCCGCCCGCGCTGATCGCACCGGGATGTATTGCTGCCCCCACACGGCTGTTGCGTTGGCGGCGCTCTTCAAGATGGTAGAGCGCGGCGAGATCAAGGCATCCGACCGGGTAGTGGTGATTTCTACCGCGCATGGGTTGAAGTTCACGGGGTTCAAGGTTGGCTACCATGACGGCACCCTGGAGGGGGTCGAAGCGCGCTATCCCAACCCGCCGGTGGAGCTGCCTGCGAGCATCGATGCTGTCAGTGCGGCTATCGATAAGGCCATTCGCTGAGGCTACAAAATGTAGAGGGCCGATTTCTCTGAGCAGGAAAATCGGCCCTTTTGGTGTTCTGGGTTGCTTACTCCAATGCTTTTGCCAACAGGGCTTCGAGCCAGATTCCTTCCTGCATCACATGCTCTTTCCAACCCGGTAACAGCCGGTCCAGTAATCGCGCCTGTGCCATGCCTGTATAGTAGAAGCGGACATTAGAAGCATCGCCGGCACAATTGCGCATAGTGATCATCTCCGATGCCCAACGCTGACCGAAAGTACGATAATGCTGGAAATCGGGATCGGTGCTCATGTCAGGGAGAGGCCTGTAATCAGCTGCCTCGGATGCTGTCTGCCAGATGTCCAGCTCGACGGTCTTGGCCAGCCCTTCCAGCCATTCATAGCGTCGCTCAAAGTCGATGAGCGCACTGTCCAGCCCGGCATCGGCGCGACGCTTTGCCCGCTGCTCAAGGAACTGCCTGGCCAGCCTGGCTGTTTCGACATCGGTACTGGCTTCCATGGCGGAGATGAGCAGGTTGATCTCATTAGCCCAGGCATCATGCATGGTCTCATCGGCGGCCCAGTAGCGGTCAGCGTCAGGGTAGGCCAGCTCGGCATCGTCGAAACGGCTGCGGGCCGTGGTTGCCTGGTATGCATGGAAGGTCTCGTGCAGGACGCCCGCCATGTACTGCTCGCTGGGGAGGATGAACAGCCGGTAGGGGACAACTGTGTTGATAGGAACCGGGATTATGTCTCGGAATGTGGACATCATGAATGCGTCGACTTCCCACTTGGTCGACATGCTGCCGGCCCAGGTATCATCGACCATCTGCTCAGTGAACGCCTGATGCTCGACACCGGATTGTCGATAGACAGGCCACCCATTGAACATCTCGCCCTCAAATGCTTCCCAGCCCTCTGGCTGCTGGGAGTAACCGTACAAGAAAGCGTATTGCGAGTTCCAGACGATCACCGGAATGTCGGCATCGCCCCAACCTGGCCAGACCTGGCTGCCCAGTTCCTCCTTGAGGTGAAATGCTTCGGCGATGCGTGCCTGATCAGCCTCGGTGAGGCGCCCGAGCTGGGTAGGAGCGGTGGGCAAGAAGCGGTTACTGAGCGCAGAGATCCCCAGGATCGTGACACAAAGTCCCAACAAGCCTAGCAGTACATAGAGTAGTACACGTCGTCGTTTTGGTTTAGACTGTTGTGATTCGGTCAATGGGTTCTCACCCCCGCAAGCCTTTGCTGGCTTCAATCAGGTATTTTTTTGCAACAAAGGCCAGCTCTTCCCCATCGTCGAGCTGGCGTTGCAGTGCCAGCAAGTGTTCCTGGTGTGTCTTGACGGAAAATCCGGGCACGAGCCAGGCAACCGCCTTCAAATAGTAGACAATCGCGCCGACATCCGTGAACGATAGCCGACCCGACCATTCCTGGGTATTGACGATGGTCAGCCCAGCCGCTTCCAGACACGGTACGTATTTCTCCAGGGACGCTTCAGGCCACGGCGGTTTGGCGTCAAACGCCGCCAACAGGTCATAGGCCCATTGTCCATGAATCTGTTGGGTCAGGAAGATGCCGCCTGGGGCGAGCACCCGGGCCACTTGCCCCGCGTTGAAACCAGAATGCCGGTTCAACACGAGGTCAAACTCACCCTCCGCAAAAGGCATGGGGCCGTCATCTGCCAACCGGACGTCTACTAATCGAACGCCCAAGGGAGATAGACGTTCTGTCGCTAACCTGAAGTTAGGCGCATAGTCTTCCGTGACGACAACTTTCTCGGGCCAATCGTTCCGAAGCGCCAGAAGCCGCTCGCCGCCGCCCGTGCCCAGGTCGATCACCGATGAAGACTGGCGCATCAGTTCTCTGGCCCGTGACGAATAAGACCAGGGAGCCTGCTCTTCGATCATCCGGCCATCCAGATGAGAGAAATCCCATCCGGTGAAGGGCTGTTGCTCCTCACATGTCCAGGCCTCAACCAGCGCATTCAGGTTCATAGGTAGGCTATCGCTGCCGGATTGACTGCTTCCATGACTTTACTCTTTTGCGGCCGCTACACTTGATCTGACTACCGGGATTGCATCGCTTCTTTGATCACGGCAGCCAACCGCTTGACCCCTTCTTCGATCTGCTCCGGTGTAGCATTGGAGAAGTTGATCCGCATGGTGTTTTCACCGCCACCACACGGGTAGAAGGGACTTCCCGGCACGAAGGCCACCTTTTGCTCGACAGCTTTCTCGAGTAGCTCAGTGCTGTTCATGCCCTCCGGCAGTCGTATCCACAGGAACAGGCCACCCTTTGGGTGTGTCCACGTGACGCCGGGAGGAAACAGCTCTTCCAACAGACCGAGCATCAGATCGCGACGCTCATGATAGACACGCCGGATCTCCTTGACATGCTTCTCAACGAAACCGTCACGCGCCGTCTCGTAAGCCACGACTTGCGAGAAGGTGCTGGTGTGCAGATCAGAGCCTTGCTTGGCCTGCACCATGCGGAAGATAACATCCTCCGGCGCGGTTACCCATGCCACACGGAAGCCGGGACAAAGTGTCTTGGAGAATGTGCTCAGGTAGATGACGTTGCCTGAAACAATTTGCTCCTTGTTCTCATTCCTCATCTGTGCATCAATGCCTATCAGTGGCAGCTCGGCTT
Source organism: Anaerolineae bacterium (assembly GCA_016928235.1). GTDB lineage: Bacteria > Chloroflexota > Anaerolineae > Aggregatilineales > UBA3940 > JAFGMS01. Next base: position 13,523 of record JAFGLD010000159.1, read on the forward strand.
CGCCTTCGTAGCGCAGTTGCCCGTAAGGGTCATCTTCGACAATGGGCGTATTGTAATGGCCGGCCAGCCGTACGATCTCCCGGCGGCGGCTGCTGGATGTGCTGATGCCCATCGGGTTCTGGAAGGTGGGCATGGCGTAAATGAACTTTGCCTGGTGAGATTGCAGTACCTTCTCTAAGCCGTCGATTAACATGCCGTCATCGTCGGTCGGCACTGTGATGTATTCTGCATCGTAAACATCCCAGGCCTGGAGTGCGCCAAGATAAGTGGGCTGCTCAACAATGACCTTGTCACCTGGGTCGATGAATATCTTTCCGATCAGGTCAAGGGCTTGCTGTGAGCCGGAGGTAATCAAGATGTTGTTGATACCACAGTTGACGCCGGTGCGCTGCATGTGTTCGACAATCATCTCACGCAAGGGCGTGAAACCTTCCGTCAGGCCATATTGGAGAGCCATGATGCCGTGTTGTTCCAGCGCGCGCTGAGAAGCATCGATGATCTCTTGAGTGGGGAACAACTCCGGGGCGGGTAGTCCCCCGGCGAAGGAAATAATATCCGGCCGCTGGGTAATTTTGAGAATCTCGCGGATTGCCGAGCTTTGCATGCGTTGGATACGGTTTGAATAAAGCTCGGCCCATTGGGTTGCCATACATTCACCTCGCTAACAAAACAGGTCTGGTTTGTGATCTGGAAGACAGCTTCAGGGTAAGGCAAAGAAGCTGGGGATTCCTCTAGAAGTATACAACGATTTTCGGAGCATCCAACTTTTATCAACCAGGATGTGCAGCCTGGCTGATGACGGCTGTCATTTCACGATCATTGAGCAAGCCGGATGGTTTGTCACGCCTAAACGGGTGATAACTCGACTTAGGGAGTGATAATTTGAAGATAGTCTACCTGTGCAGTGTCATTGCCGCCACCGTTGGGCGAGAAAATGCGCAGCCATTGGTAGACGCCGGGAGGAACGAGAGCATCGACGTCGATGCCTACCCCGGTGATCAGGAACGGCGCCATTGGCGCGGCCAGAAGCTGTGGAACTGTCATTGCGATAAGCTCGTTATCGGCTTCTGCTACCGAGAGACCATTTCTGCCAAGGCTGGTATTAGCATCTGGACCGCTGTCACCCCAATAAAAGACTGTCAGCCATGGGCCTGTGCTGCTGGTACCAACCTGGACGATGATCCAATCCATCTCAATGTTGCCTGTGCTTCCATCCTGTCGTTCGTGTACTATCAGGTCATAGTCTGTGTCGCCGTTGGCGTTGATGGGGTTTGAGCCCAGTTCGATCATGATAGCATAGCCACATGCTATATCCAGGCTGGAGTTATCGGCGGCGGACAGTTCTGGAGCGGCAAGTGTATAGGTGCCACTGACACCTGTGCAAGATACTGCCGGGTCATCATCGATGATGGTCAGCGTGGCTGTGTGGTTGGCGCCAAGCGTCGCATTGATTGGATTTGTGAGTGTGACCTGAAAAGTCTCGTTTCCTTCGATGAGGGTGTCATTGAATATAGCGATATCGAACGTTCCGGTAGTTTGCCCGGGCGATAACATCAGCACATCAGTGATGCCCCCATAGTCGTCAGGTGTGGTGGCTGATCCGTCGCTTGTTGTATAGGTGACTGTGATCGGCTGCGCGGAAGCAGAGCTTAGCATCACGACGACAGTTGCATTCACCATTGCTTCGTTGACGCTATAGATCGTGCTGCTTAATTGGATGGTTGGCAGAGGCGGTGGGGGCGAAGTAGGTGGCGGATCGGTGGGCGGAATGGCTGTGGGTTCTATCCATGTAGCCTCCGGCGAGAGAGTAGGTATGTCGGTGGGAGTCCATGTTGGCCAGACGATGAAAGGGGTATTGGTCGATGTTGCTGTTGGCGTTGATGTGGGTTTCCTGGTAGGCGAAGCGGTTGGTGTTGGGCTGGGGACCTCGGCAATGTACACACCCGTTCCAAAAGGGATAAAAGGCACAACGGTGCCGAATGCCTGCGCTCCGGCGATCAGGGTTGCCTGATCGGCACGGATGGTACCGATCAACTCCGGCTTGAGAGGGCTAACCGGCTGAAAACCCCAATGGCCATAATCGGCAGCCATATTAGAGAGGATGGTATCCTCGACCTGGTTAGCGCCCAGGCCGAATAAAGCAGCCTGCGAAATCAGCCAAAGGCAGGCTGGGATCAACGGGGTCATCAGCCAGAGGTATCGTCGTTTTTTCTTCCGATCGTCTTTGGATTCGTCTGAGAGATGGACTGGCCGTGCCCTGATTGGTATCTGCGCTGTCATAGGTCCTCAGAATTGGATATCAGCGGCAGCGAGATGCGGAAGGTGGAGCCTTTGCCTACTATACTTTCGACACCCACTGTTCCGCCATGCGCCTCCACAATCGATTTTACCACAAATAATCCCTGACCGACGCCCCGGATATCGATCTCTTTGCCGGTTTGATCTTTAGGGCTACCCCGGTAGAAACGTTCAAAAATATGTGGCATATCCTCTTCGGCAATCCCAACACCTGGATCGCTGACGCTCAAAATGGCCAGGCTATTGCTGGTTTGAATGGAGATGTCGAGAATGCCGCCATCTGGGCTGAACTCACAAGCGTTGCGGAATAGGGCGTCCAAAACACGATCCAGGCGACGCGCATCTCCTATAACGTGGATTTCGGTTGCGCTGGCAGTCATGATTGGTTCCAAATTGTGTGCTGAGAATTGCTGTTGCCACTCGTCAACTGTTCTATTAACGAGCCTGACCAGGTTGAGCTTTTCAGAGGAAATTAGCAGGCTACCGCTCTGCATAGCCGTCAGATCGATGATTTGGTCGATCATTTTTGCCAGCGATTTGGAGGTCTGGTAGATAGACTCGGCAGCGCGCTCACGAGCGGCGGGGCGTAGATGTCTATATTGCTTGCGCAGGATATCAGCATAACCCTGGATGGCGGTCAGCGGTGTACGCAGTTCGTGACTGATCTGATTCAAGAAACTATCTTTGGTGCGTTCGGCAACTGCCTCGCGGGTGACATCGCGCAAGACCAGCACATCGCCAAGATATTCCTGGTCGGGTAGATGAACCTGAGCCATGCTGATGCTGATAGTGTGTGTACCGATCTCAAAACGTGGGGCTATCTCGCTCTGATCACGTGGGATGGAGAAGGTCTCCAATCGCATGGGGTCGAAGCCATCTTCACCGCTCAACATTACTTTTGCTGCCGGGTTCGCGAGGATGATCTGGCCGGCCGGATCGCGTAGGATGACTCCGTCGACAATACTACCCAGAATGGCATTGGTGCGAGCGTTCTCCCTTTTGATCTCGCTTGTATAGGCGTCCAGACGAGCTGTCATCTCATTGAAAGCCTGTGATAGTATTCCCAGCTCATTGCCGGATTGGATATCCACTCGCTGAGTCAGGTCGCCGTCGGCGACAGCGCGCGATACGCGCACCAGTTCGAAAATAGGGCCAATGATACGCCGTGCGATCCATAAGCCAATCAGGATGGTAAAACCAATCCCTAAAGAGAAAATCAAAATGAACGTATCTCGACTGGTTGAGATGGGGCTTAACACGAATCGCGCCGGGAGCAATACAGCCATGACGCCGACTGTCTGTTCCCGGATAATCATCGGTGAATAGACAGCCCGATAATCACGCTGGAAGAGTGTTACAAGCCGGATGTCTCGTAAGGGAGTGTTGTTGGGGTTTGTGATGGCTGCTTCGTAGAGATGCGCATCGATTTGGAGGGCATCTTGCTGTGCCTCTTGTTTCCAGTCAGGGATTGTACTGCTGATTGGAGGGCCAGGTTGGCCGTAGACCGAGATGTTAGCCAATGCTTTGCCCTGGAGATGTAGCAACATACGATCCAGCGTAGTACCAGCGACGACAACTCCGATGGTTGTTGTGAGGTTATTATCCAATGTCTCTACAACAGGCGCGCTGGTATATAAAACTGGCCCAAGTGGCGTATCGACCAACCCTGCGAACTTGTCGCCGCGTTCGTCTGTGTAGCCGGCGAGGATCGAAGCAACTATTGGGAGATGAGCGTAGTTACCACCTGTGCTAAACTGGTACTCATCGACCATCTCACTGTTCGTTTTCCGGATCGCGTCAAGCCGTAAGAGTAGCTCGCCTGTTGCGTCCAATACCAGCACACTGTCCAGGTTGCCGTTATAAGCATGCACTTCAACCAGCTCACGCAGGTCGGTGATGTTATGGGCCTCGACCGCTTCAGCCAATCCGACTGTTTGGGATAACGGGCGTAGTATTTCCAGGTGATGTCTTTCTTCGCGCACCAGCCCGTCACTGGCAGCTCGTCCTGCTTCCAGAAGTTGGTTTGTGAAGCGTTCTTCTATTGAGTTGGCAAGCAGCCGTAAGACAATAAAAAGGCCAAGCAAAGCGATGGTGATGGTCAGGAAAGAGTAGGGCAAGATAATGGCGGTACGAATTGATGCCGCGAATCTTCCTAGCCTGTGTTTTGACTGCGCTGGTGCAGCAGATGCCGGCGGCTTGCCGGCGGCATTCTCATCGGAACTTTGGAGTGGCCTTGTCATAATGTGGTGAGCTATGAGATAAATGGTAGATTGTTAATCACTGTCGGTCGTGAGTTTTCCGGAGGTTGCCATATGCTGACTTTTCTGCCTCCGTGTTTCGAGTACTTTTGTAACAAACCCCAGCAGATCTTCCATAGGAGGAAGGGGTTTGAAAAGTAGCTGATCTGCGCCGGATGAATGGAGGTAACGATCCTCATCTGCTCCCGGTAGCTCATAGGCTGTCATCAGGATGATGCCAATATCGCTGACCTCGGGATGCTGACGGATTTTGTCGCTGATCTCATGGCCCCAAGGCCCAGGCATCCGGATATCCAGGAGTGCTACATCAGGCAAGGGGGCTGGTAGGTGGTTGCTGCTGAGATACTCCATGGCTTGAAAGCCATCTTTGAACGATATAGTCGTGAATCCCCATAATTCACACATCATCTCGATGACTTCTCGGATTGCAATATCGTCTTCAGCGATCATCCAGGTCATTGATTGTTTTTGTGTTGGCTCTGCCATACCTTGTTTTCCTTCACTTGCTGGACTTAAGCGTTTTTTTAGACGGCTATACCATTGTGCAAGCCTGGGCGGCTCGGATATCTTGGTGGTATTCTGTTGTTGAGTTTCTTCTTTCTTTTTTCCCATCCTCTAACCCTTACGATGGCATATCTATTTGTTGAATTGAGTTCCCCCATACTTATCGTTTTCCGGATTTGCCTTTGTCTACTTGATAGGAGTTGATCTGAACAACTGTATATATATCATATATCAGGGTGATGCAAACCCTGAAGCAAGGCCAGGCTGCATTTGTGGTGTCTGATCGATCTTTTCTTTCTGCTTTGCGCATAGCATTTTCGAAAAACTCATGTTTTTACGTGTTACTTGATGTGTTTCAGACGTATGTTGTCCATTTTTCTAATCCAGGGTGCGGATGACGCGATAGACTGTGACCCTTCCGCTGACTCCTTTTATTTGAAGGCCCGAAATAGGGACTGCCTCGATCTGTTTTTTTGCGATATCGTAGGTATTTTGGCTGATGAGCACCTCTCCAGCCTTTGCTCTCCCGCAGATGCGTGATCCTAGATTTGCTGCTCTGCCAATGACTGTATAGTTGGTACGTTGTGCAGAACCCATCTCGCCGACGATTAGCTCACCGGTGGCGATTCCTACACCAATCGGAGCGGGGAGGACCCCACGTGCCTCCCAGGAAGACATGACGTGCTGGTGGGCTTCTTGCATGAGGAGACCAACCCGGATGGCACGGATAGCATGATCGGGGTCAGCGTGGGGGGCTCCAAAGAAGGCCATCACTTCGTCACCGACAAACTTGTCTAGCGTACCTTCATTTGACAAGACCACATCGGCCATCGTACCCAGGTAATCATTGATGAATCCAACCAGAAGATCGGGGGGGGTGTGCTCAGCCAGGGCTGTAGAGCCACGAATGTCCGCATATAGCACACTGAGTATAGCCCGTTCTCCTTTGAGCAAGTCCATGTCCGGATTTGCCAGCAGGCGCTCCATCACAGTCGGATCGACCGACCTGCCCAGTACCTGGCGCAGGCGGCGTTTTTCGAGCCCTTCGAAGATTGCAGTATCCATCTGGCTGGCAATGGCAGCGAGCAAGCGGCGATCCCCTTCATCGAAACCGTGTGTGCTATACCGGTTGACAACACCAAAAACCCCCAGGATCTCTTCGCGTAAGATGAGCGGAATACACATCATCGAATCCAGGTCGCCGCTGTGATGGTTGTAAAACACCAACTGAGCCTTCTGAAGAGCTTCGCGTGCTATACACTGGATAGTGTCATAGTATTGCCGGGTATGGAAAAGATCATCATGGCTGAAAGCTCGCAGTTCCAGTTTATCATCAGGACGATGATAAAGCATGATAAATCCCATCTCGGCCTGGATGACTGCGCGGAGCTCATTCAGGATCTTCGTCAACATCTCATCGAACGGCAGATGTTTGTCTCGAATGCGATCGATCCGGTAGATGGTCTCCAGTTCTTTGTTACGTAATTGAAGCTCATAGTACAAATATCCCTGAATAACTGCCGAATCGAGCTGGCTTTCAACAATTTCGAGCAGTTTTATCTCTGCTTCCGAAAAGGGTGTTCCAGAGCGGAGCATCATCAATACACCTAGATGTTCCTGTCTGCTCATGTTTATGGGGACAATGGCGAATTGAGTCTGTTCCATAGCTGGCGGTATATCGGTGATGCTTGCCAGATTAAGTGCTTCAGGAGCCGGGCAAGCGCGAATACCATCCAGATCGAAGGTCTTTTCGGCAATCTGGCGGATGACCTCCGGGCCAATGTCGCGCAGATTGTCAGCACGGTCGCTGATAGCTTTAAGATCGAGATCCCCAGTGTCCCGGTGCACCAGGGCCAATAAACATGCATCGACCTTGAACTCATCAGCCAGAAAATTGACGATCGAGCTTAACATGGCCGAAGGCTCGGGTGTGGTATCTCGAATCTCATCCAGGGTCAGAAACAGGTCGATTTCTCGTTGTTTCTGAGCCAACCTGTCAAGTGTCGATTCCTTGCTCAAAGATTCTCTCCAAGCGGAAAGATATGTTGAATGATGTATTTAACATTATCATTGTTTCTCACAGGGACTGCAAGTGAGACAGATGCAACACAAAGAATGGGTTGGGATATGACATTTTTGCGCTGGTATCAACTCGACATTGCACATCGACAACTCTATGTGTGGCAAGTGGATGCCCTGCCTGCTTCGCGAGGGTGGGATCGGCCGATGGGGGGCGGAAGAGGCAGGGCGGCATGTAGAGTGGATTCCCACTTTCGTGGGAATGACAGCGTATGGGTGGTCGCGGCTTTTCAACCGTCGCTGTTTGGTCATGATGGATGAGGGGAAAACACAATGCCTTGGCGTACCCCTTCGTAACCATTCAGTCAGATAGGTGCAAGGTCGAGATCAGAGCTTGTTGCGGTATAGAAAAAGAAAACACCTCTATGGGAGGTGTTTGAATTGCCAAGAGAGTGATGTCTATTCGTCATCCGAGCCGGTGTAGTAGCGGCGCATAAAAGCAGGTTTATCCAGATCGCTCATCTCGTAGGAGGATGGTTGGTCCTCTACTTCATGGGGCGGTCGCTGGAGTTGCTGAGGCGGGACAGCAGGGGTAGTTATCCGCTCACCGCCAAAGCGTGGGCGCGAGGAGCGAATCTGGCCGAAACCGGTGGCGATGACAGTAATACGCATGGCATCTCCCATCTTCTCATCGACCACTGCGCCGAAGATCATGTTAACATTTGGATCTGCTGTCTCTCGGATGAGTTCAGCCGCCTGGTTGACTTCGAACAGACTCATTTCGGGCCCGCCGGTCACATTGAACAAGATGCCACTTGCGCCGTTGATGGTCACATCAAGCAGTTCGCTGGTGATGGCTTGCTGAGCAGCCTTGCGAGCACGATCTTCGCCGCTGGCGGTGCCTACCGCCATCAATGCTGCGCCACCTTCTGCCATAATTGCGCGGACATCGGCAAAGTCGAGATTGATCAGGCCGGGAATGGTAATGAGCTCGCTGATGCCCTGAATACCCTGGCGTAGAACATCATCAGCCATGGTGAAGGCATCTTGGAGGCTGGCACGCTTATCTACGATCTTGAGCAGCCGATCATTGTGGATCACGATCAGTGTATCGACAGCCGTTTTGAGTCTTTCGATGCCTTCAGTAGCGGATCGCTCACGGTGACGGCCCTCAAAACTGAATGGGCGAGTCACGACGCCGATGGTCAACGCGCCCTGTTTTTTTGCTGCGTCGGCGACGATCGGGGCAGCTCCAGTACCTGTGCCACCGCCAATTCCAGCGGTGATAAAGACCATATCTGACCCATTTAGCATCTGGGTAATCTCTTCGCGGGATTCCTCGGCGGCTTTACGGCCAACTTCCGGGTCACCGCCGGCGCCAAGCCCGCGTGTCAGTTTTTTCCCAATCTGGATCTTGATGTTGGCATGAGAGATATCCAACGCTTGGGCGTCGGTGTTGATCGAGACAAACTCGACGCCATCCAGACCCTCTTCAATCATGCGATCGACAGCATTGCTGCCACCGCCGCCGATACCCAGTACTTTTATTTTCGCGTAAGAAGTTCTACTTTGTGGCATGATGATTGATCTCCTGGCATGTCTTCAATGCCAATGGACAATGGGATTATTCCAATGTCACAAGATTGCGTTAGATGAGTGTGATAACCATCAATGATAATTTCAAAAACCTCAATGATTGCGATCCATGATAGGAGAAAGTTTGGTTTCGCGCAAGCGGACTTAGGTACTGTTTAGCTTTTTGGAGCGACAACCTGTCATACATTGGTTGATTCCTGAATCTTTGTGTCAAGTTTTAGCCTAATCCGGCAATAGCCTACCCAGGAAATCGCCAATGGTCTTGCCGATATCCGGCCCATCACCACCACTACCGCCGCGTCCGCCTCTCGATCGTCGAGGCGCGGTATCGGTGATGGAAATCGTGTCGATACGTTGGGCAAAGCGCAGCAATCCCACCCCGGTCGAGTAAGCTGGGCTGTTTAACTTATCTACCAGCCCGGTGATGTCTTCGGGTTGGGCTGTGCGGACTGGAAGTCGCAGAATTTTGCCGGCGCTCTGGCGGATTCCCTTGAGGAGGGCTGTTCCACCAGTCAGGACGATGCCCGCGGGAAGCAAGCCATCATATCCGGAGCGTTTGATCTCTTGCATGACCAGCGTAAAAATCTCGTCTACCCGTGCTTCGATGATGCGTGCTACATCGTGTGCGAGTAGTTGCGTAGGCATCTCCTCGCCGAAAGGCTGGACAGTGATCAACATATCCCGGTTGACCTCTTCGGGATTGGCGTTGCCGTAATCAACCTTGATGCGTTCAGATTCGGCGATAGGCAGGTGCAAAACGTGGGCGATATCGCTGGTAAGGTGGTTGCCGCCTACCTCGATCACTGCTGTGTGCCAGACAGTACCATCGATGAAGATGGCCAGATCGGTCGTGCCGCCGCCAATATCGATGACCGCGACGCCCGACTCGCGCTCGGCATCGGTCAGAGCAATTTCACCGCTGGCGAGCTGGTTGAGTACAAATCGATCCACTGCCAGGCCAGAGTCGCTAACACATTTCTCCAGGTTTCGGAGTGACGATGACGCAGCCGTAATAATGTGTGCTTCGACCTCAAGCCGGTAGGCATGTAGACCAAGCGGATTGCGAATTCCCTCTTGCCCATCGAGCGTAAAGGTGCGTGGAATGACATGCAGTACTTCACGGTTGTGGGGGAGGGCGACTGCTCGTGCAGACTGAAGCGCCCGCTCGATTTCGTCCGCAGTCACGACACCCCGGCTGGCATTAAGCCCGGTAACGCCTTTGCTGTTGAGCGATGAGATGTGCTTGCCTGCCACGCTGACGTAGGCTCGCCCAATTTCATAGCCGGAGGTGCGCTCGGCCTGGCGCTTCGCAGCACGAATGGCCTCTGTCGCTTGAGCAACATCGACTACCGTACCTTTGTGCATGCCTTGAGCAGGTTCAAGACCTACGCCAATGATGCGGATACGATCCTGCCCACTGAGCTCACCCACCAGAGTGCATACTTTGGTTGTGCCGATGTCAATGCCAACTGCGATTCGTTGTTCAGAGCTCACGTCTTGCCTTCTGATTCCAGTTTGACAGGCATGGGCCAAACTTGTGTGTTGTCCATGCCTGCCGACGATTGTAAGCGATCATTGCGAGATGTAGTAGAAAGGCGCATCCGGGTTGCTGACGTCGATGTAGACGGGAGTAATACCACGTCCTTGTAAATTATCTACCAGGGTCTCGTAAATCACCAGCTTGAGATCCATGTTGGTGCCAATACCGAAGTATCCACGCCAGTTGCGTCCATCCTGATAACTGAGTCCGCGTACCGGATCATAGTATAACATGTCTATGTTCGAACGGAGCGTTTTTAACTGTTGCGCGCCCAAAACAACCTCCGGGTTGACTGTCACTTTATCTTGATCGGGGCAGCCTGGTCCAGGGCAGCTAAAGGGAATTACCTCTCCTTCGTTGACGACTCGCACCAGGTTTGGCAGGTCCTGGCGCAGCCTCATCAAGTTGCCGTTGACGTCAACCCAGTAGCGTTCGCCACCCTGTTCCCAAATCAACGCGGGTTCGCGCTCCCGGACAAAAATGATCACGCGAGCAGGCCACTGTAGCACAACCTGGGCTGAAGATATACTAGGTGATTGTAAGACATTTCGTTGCACTTCTTGGGGGTCGATTTTCAGGATGTGGTTGCCTGCAATGCCACTGTAAGTGAAGATCTCCCCGGCGGGTATGTATCGGGCTCCTCCGACCTCGATCTTGGTGATGGTGAAAATGGGGCTGGTAAAAATGAAAACGCCCAGGGCAACCGAGCCAATCACTATCCCTGCACTGACAAATCGCCAGTTGAATTGACGTCCGACACGTGATAGTGGCGACTGGCCCTGGCGGCGGACGGCAGGGCGATCGGCGGTTGTGTTGCGGCGAGGTGTGTGTATCTGCTGGGCCATAGGCTCATGCCATCGATTATACCGGTCTCATGGGTAGTCGTATCATCACCCGGTCGTCAGGCAAACAATAGCTTGAGACTGCCGGTGATTGCGGTGGATAAAGATGGTTATTGATTCGAATCCGACTCATATGTTGTCTTATTCCGGCTTTTCTCCGAATGACGTTCCAGTGCCAGCTGGATCAGACGGTCGATCAGATCGGGGTACGAAATACCACTGGCTTCCCATAGTTTAGGATACATACTGATCGATGTAAACCCTGGGATGGTGTTGATCTCATTGATCCACAATTTACCGGTCTCTTTGTCTAATAAGAAATCGCAGCGGCCCAGCCCCGCGCCATCGATGGCTTTGAAGGCCCGGACGGCAAGCTCTTGAGCCAGGGAGACCGTTTCCGGATCAAGAGGCGCGGGGATCAAGAGTTGTGCATCATCGTTCAGGTACTTGTCCGCATAAGAATAGAATGCATCGCCAGGGATGACTTCGCCGGGGATAGAGGCAATGGGGTCGTCATTACCCAATACACTGACCTCGATCTCTCGGGCCGGGATACCCTCTTCAACGAGCAGGCGACGATCGTATCGAGCTGCCTCCTTGAATGCTGAGGATAGCTCACCGCGGTTAGTTGCCCGGCTGATACCCACGCTGCTCCCCAGATTGGCGGGTTTGACAAACATCGGATAACGCAAAGATTGTTCTGTTTTTGCAATGACGGCATCGGGATCGCGATCCCAATCTGCCCGTAAAATCAAGAGATAGGGCAGAACAGGAATATCTTCGGCGACCATCACTTTCTTGAAGACGGCCTTATCCATGCCAACCGCTGAGCCGACGACACCTGCTCCGACATAGGGAACATCGGCCAGTTCCAGCAGTCCCTGAAGCGTACCGTCTTCACCATATGTTCCATGTAAGACAGGAAATACGACGTCCAGGGCGGCAATGTTCTTTAAGCTGGTGGCTTCTGTGTTTTGGATTGTCTCGATGGCTTTGAGGGTTCGGTCGCCCGGCTCACCCAGTAGAGCTGCCGGTTGGGTGAGTTCATCGCCCGCCGTAAGCGCCTTCATGGGATTGCCGCCGGCAATCCAACGTCCCTCCTTGGTGATACCAACCGGGAGGATCTCATATTTCTCCTGGTCGATGGCCTCCATCACTGAGCAGGCTGATCGCAGCGACACTTCATGCTCACCGCTCCGTCCGCCAAAAATAATCCCAACTCGAATGCGCTGTTTGGCCATTGGATATCCTTTCCTGCCTGATGTGCCGGGTAATCTTAGCATGACAGTTGACTGATGGCGAAACATCAGCAGTTGAGAGGAATCGGTAGGGGCAGGTCTTAAACCTGCCCCTACTCTCAGTGCCGAGGCCCAGACTTGAACTGGGGACCCTATGATTTTCAGTCATATGCTCTACCAACTGAGCTACCTCGGCATATGTCCCCTATTGTATCCTAAGCTGCCGAACTGTCAATACAAAAAATCAGTTATCCAAAAATTAGTATCTTCTCAATCACTTGGGGTAGTTCTTGGTGATTAGTTCTTGGCTTTTTGACCGTCGACCTGTGATTTGCGCCTAAAAAATGATCACTGAAAACTGATCACCAAAAATTAACTTGAAGTTGCTCCCCCCCCGGATTATTGAGAAGACACCAAAATTGAGGTTGGTAATTTCTGTTTGGGGATGGCCTGGATGCCACATCAAAAATCTCCATACTGCAAATGGCTGGGTTTTGGACTTTTTCCGAACACATACAAGCATAATCAAAAGTCCAGGTTTCAACCGTTCACAGTATATATCATCGATATCGATCAAGCCGTCACCGGTTGATCACGATTTTGGTGGGATATGGGAGGTCGATCTCGTGCTCTTTTACCACTTCTTGTAAGGCTTGCACAACAGCCGTGTGCGTACCGATATAGTCAAATCGCCGTGTGTCGATGTAATAATAGAGCATTCCCGCCACCGCATTATCACCAAAGTCGTTCAAAGTGATGGATGGGGCAGGCATATCGACTACACCGTCGATTTTCTGTAGCCTGTCGATTAGAATCCGGATTGCCTCGTCGAGATTCTCGTCATAGCCAAAACCCAGACTGATCTGACGGCGACGGACTGCATATGCGCTGTAATTTTTGATGATTGCCGTATAAACGGTGCTGTTGGGAATCACGACTTCGATATTATCGGCAGTGCGCAACGTTGTTGACCGGATCTGGATATGTGTTACCGTTCCGGTAATATCGTCGATCTCGATGACCTCACCGAGCGCAAAAGGACGCTGTATCAGGATCAGTACCCCAGCCAGTAGATTCTCGATGATATCTTTGAGGGCGAAACCGATGACCAGCCCCGAAAGACCTAAACCGGCTATCAATCCCATGACATTGATGCCCAGGACGGATAACGTGATGATCAACCCTACAGTAATGCCAAGGAAGTAGATGCTATTGACAATCAGTTGTTCCACTTCAGGTGGACCTTCGGTGCGCAGCGCGATTTGTTGAGCCCACCGATTGATAAGCCGAACGCATATCAGCATGATTGCGCCGACCAGCAGGCCGGCAACCAGTCGTGGGGTATAAGCTATTATCTGGTTGATGACATCGCCGAACTGGTCGATAAGCTGAATGAGAGCATCATTGAACATAGTGACCATCCTTTGGAAGATACCAGGTGTCCAGGTTGTTGGCGGTTAAAGACCTGAACGTTGATCGATATGGAGACTGATTGCTTTAGTCAACCCCATCATCCCGATTCCTGCCAGCAGAGAAGCCAGTGGAATCACCTGTAAGTAATAGCGCTGCCAGGGCAAGGGATTAACCAGAACAGAAGCGATGATCATAGCCAGCCAAACCATTAAACTGGTCGTCAGTGCCTGTGACGGATAGGGACGTACTCGGGTCCAGAAAGCCACACCGATGCCCAGGCAGTACAGTATTGTCAATGGAATACCCAATAATATTCCAAATCGCAGCCCGCTCAGATGAGAGGCTTCGTAACGGTCAATTTGCTCAGTGATAGGATCAAATTCTGCCCAGAACCGGGTTTCGAAGTATTGAGGCAATGTGAGAAAGGGTTGGGTCGCCAGTCCCACCAATCGTTGGTGTGGCGCCAGAAGAGTGTTTGAATGGGCTGTGATTTGACCTTTGAGGAGATCTTGACGAGTGTGCATCAAATCTCCGGAGCGGGCGATAGGGTTGTTCCATAGCGCGGGGGAGAGGGAAATGAACAAACCGAGCGATGCCAGACCGGTGATCCCTAGTTTGAGAAGTGTGGAGGGCAAGGCGCGCCGGCGATGCCTCACGAATTCCGCGACAAGAATTCCGCCAAATGCCCCAGCAACAAATACGGCAGTGTTATGTTTGCTGGCGATGGCCAGACCGCTTGTGACGGCCAAACCACACCATGTCAGCCATGGCTTTCTGGAGACACTCTCGTTTTGCCGAACGATAAGCGTTGCCATCAGGAGGGCCAGTAGCCCAAAGCACAAAAATGCGCCTTCCTGCATTGCCCGTCGTCCATTGAGCAAAATGATCGGGTTGAGGGCATATAGACCACTTGCCAGGTAAGCTAATGGCCTTTTGCCGAACTGTCGTCCCAGCGCGAACATCGCGGCGATGCTCAGGATTAAGAACGTGGTTGATGGTATCCGTGAGACTGTGAGTAGCGCGTCATTGGGATGTCTGCCGGCGTCCAGGTTGGCTTGATAGCTTTCCGGCCACGACCACAGCAGGGGGAGGTCATCCTCATTCATCCCGGCCAGATGCCAGGCCATGCCAATGGTGTAGCGGTTAATCGAGCCGTTGATGATGCGGAGGTGTTGATCACTATCGATGGGATAGGGAGGCCCGCCTATTAGTTTGTCGGGCCGGCGATGGATCAGCAACGTGGCATAGTCATGGCTGGCATAGATCTGCATGGATTCGTCGCCGTGGAAAGGTACCATCGACATCCCCATCAGCACGTAAAGCGCCAATCCAAGCAGCCACAGACTGTCCCCAAGATACAGATATAACGAAAAAGGGGCGGGCTTTCGGCCCGCCCCAGTATCTTCTTCGTTTACCATCGGACTTTGATTTTTGTTCCCGGCTGTCCGGCAGCATCATCGGCTACCGTGTTGAAGCCGTGGTAATTGGCAACAGGTGTCGTCCAGCGGAAGAACCACAGGGCATCGGCAGGACGCAAATTGATGCAGCCATTGCTCATGCGTCGGCCATAATTGTTGTGCCAGTACGTTCCATGCAGGGCTACCCATCGCTTGGTGATGTAGCAGATGAAGGGAATCCCGGCCAGGTTGTAGCCGCCCCCAGACAGATTGCCTGCCATGCGCTGCCCATGACGCTTGTCCCGTACATAGAAATCTCCGAAGGGGGTGGGCGTATTGGGAAGGCCGGTTGAGACATTGACCTGGTGGACGATCTGATCGCCTTCATAAGCGTAGACCATTTGATCACGGATGCTGACCTCGATCCGCTTGGCATCGGCCGGCACATCAGGCGAAAGGGGAGCAAACTCCTCCGGCATCATGATGCGCACCTGATCGGCTTTGATCCAGTAGACGTTGCCGTAGATCTCCGAAATCTGATAAAAGTTGTTTTCCAGAGCTGTGACACGACCTGTGTGATTGTAGTAGATTCGCTCACGGTTGGTCGCATCGTCGCTCGGCGCGGACTTGGAATAGGAGATAGGTACGGTCAGTGTGCCCCAAGCCCCTGGTTCGCCAATCGGAATGATCGGGTTGTATTGGGTACTGACCGGCTGGACCCAGGAAGAGTAAATATAGCCTTGCTCAGTCTCCAGCCATGTTGAATTGTTGGGGTACAATCCAGGGCCAACGGCTACATTTGGGACTGCTACAACGTCATTGTAACGATACCCACCGGTAGCTTTCGATCGCCAATTGGGCTCCGCGTAGGCGGTCATGTAATTGAGCAGGATACGTGCCTGGGAGGATCCGTCCCAGTGTGTGACGCCTTCCTGAGCATGGGCCTGCGATGGCTCTCTCAGCAGGCTCTGCATGCCCATGGCGGCCCCTGCCAGGCCAACCGATTGTAAAAATGTACGTCTCGATAATGTTTTCATGATTTCACTTTCTCTCCCATCCTGACTTTGATCTTATTTTATCCTAAGACGGCTTCTCGTGGCAAAGTGAAGACGAAGCGTACACCCGTGCCGCCAGGCCCATCCTCAACCCAGATACGACCGCCATGAAGCTGGATCGCCAGCCGGCAGTAGGCCAGGCCCAGCCCAAAGCCGCGATGTGTCTCCTGCTTTACATCGGCTTGCACGAATCGCTCGAAGATCTGCTCGCGTTGTTCGGACGGAATGCTGGGGCCTGTGTTGTTGACGCCAATGACCAGGTTGTCTGTCTCTATACTAACATCGATCCAGATCCGTCCGCCGTTGGGCGTGAATTTCAAGGCATTGTCCACCAGGTTGGTCAAAACGCGATCCATTCGCCGGCGATCGGCTTTGACGGTGGGCTGTGAGGAGACAGGCTGTACGAGGGTTAACTCGATATTCTTTTGCTGCGCAGTGGTTTGATGATGTGAGATGACCTCATGAATCAGATGAGCCATATCTACCGGAACCAGATCGAGGGTATAAGAGCCGCTATCGAGGCGTTCGGTATCAAGCAACGATTCGACCAGAGTCAGCATTCGGGATGTGCTGCGTTTGGCGCTGTCGATGTATTCGGCTACCTCGTCCTGGGGATTGTATGCCAGATCCTCCTCGATCATGGAGAGTGCCATCATGATCAAGTGTAGGGGGTTTTGGAGATCATGAACGATAAATCGTGTAGTTGCCTGACGGATCTCGATCAGGGCCGACAGGGCGCGTTCGGTGGCGGCAGCTGCTAACCGGCTTTGATCGGCTGAGAGAATGTGCCGGACCATCTCGTTGGTAATCAGGTGCCGGAAGGCCCAGTCTTCATCGAAAAGGCGCCAGAAGTCATCACGTGATATCTCCAAAAGCTCGATCGTTTCGGCGGCCATCACAGACGCAGTGCGCCGCTCGTTGGTCCACATGCCGATCTCTCCTAATAGCTCTCCTGCCCCAACGTATCCCAATATCAGTTGGTTATCAGCATGTATATTTTTGATGATCGCGACACGGCCCGATGTGATCACGTAAACATAATCGGCAGGATCACCTTCTTCAAAGATGTACTCGCCTGACTGGTAGCGTTTGCTGCTGCCGTAACGATCCCAACCGGCTTGCGTTGCCATAATATCCTCTGAACGTCCATTAAGATCATCCTCATTGTATCAGGTATTTGACATTGATGCTGGTAATGTGGGCATGTTTCAAAATTGCTGACAGCAAGTTTACGAACGTTTGTGGTATGATTGATTAGTAGCAACCCGGGGCTACAATCCCATAGGCGGTACCTTAAGGGATTGGGCATGACCGGTTGTGTCTGGTGATCGGTTTTCAGTGCTCAGTTTTTGTTCGCCATGATTGGCTAACTGCATCTTGGATAGAGACTAACAGCCAACAGCTCATTATCATGCTTAAATTACCGCTTATGGGCTACAGTAACACCCAAATTGAGCCCCACGCTTCTTTCAGGGCGTTCTTTTGTGGCTGTGTCTCATTCTCCAGGAGCAGCAAAATTCGCAAAGATACCTCCTGACTCAATAGCAAGAGTGTTGGCCATGCCAAAATCAAGAATATCAATACACTTTGAATTTGGTGATCTATTCTATTCCAGCGATTCTATCCTTATGATGACCATAGGCGGGAGTGCCATAATAGTAGTTGTCATATTTTGCGTTACGTCTGTCTTTGGAATGTTGACTGGTAATTGGGACATTGTTCATCTCGATCCTTTCTGTGGCATGCCGCTTGCGCTAATGCTCATCTGTATCATTCTTACAGGGGCTAGTGCTGTGTTAGTGGCACGTTCCAGAGGAGTAGTCAA
>JAFGLD010000160.1 GCA_016928235.1 Anaerolineae bacterium
GCTCCAACACAAGCCTAGAACATTCGAGGTGCGGGTCGATGGTCGCCTACAGTCGGGCGTCTCGGCCAAGGATATTATTCTGGCGATCATCGCTCAGATCGGCATCGGCGGCGGCACCGGGCACGTCTTCGAGTTTCGTGGCGAGGCCATCAGTGCACTTGGCATGGAAGCCCGCATGACGGTGTGCAACATGTCCATTGAGGGCGGCGCACGGGCCGGCATGATCGCGCCGGACGATGTGACCATCGAGTATCTGGCCGGTCGCGAGTTTGCTCCCCAGGGCGCCGACTGGGACAAGGCCGTCAAGCGATGGCGCAAGCTGCCCACCGACGATGGCGCCCAGTTTGACACATCGATGACACTAAACGCCTCGACGCTCGAGCCGATGATCACCTATGGGACCAACCCCGGTATGGGCATGCCGGTTACCGGCTGCATCCCCGATCCGGCCCGGGTCGCCGACCCACTGCAAAAATCGTCCCTGGAAAAGGCCCTGGCCTACATGGGCCTCCAGCCCGGTGAGCCGCTGCTGGGGCACAAGGTCGATGTAGTCTTTCTGGGCTCATGCACCAACTCGCGCATCACCGATCTGCGGCTGGCGGCCGGCCTGCTCCAGGGGCGCAAAGTCGCCAATGGTGTACGAATGCTGGTCGTGCCCGGCTCGCAGTTGGTCAAGCGGCAAGCTGAAGCCGAAGGATTGGATCGCGTCTTCAAGGAAGCCGGTGCCGAGTGGCGCGAGGCGGGATGCAGTATGTGTATCGCAATGAACGGAGACGAGCTCACTCCCGGCCAGTATGCCGTCAGCACCAGCAACCGCAACTTCGAGGGGCGACAGGGCAAGGACGGGCGCACTTTCCTGGCCTCGCCGCTCACGGCAACTGCATCGGCCATTCAAGGCCAGGTCGCCGACGCACGTACCATGATGCCGGAAACGTATTGAGATAGGAAGATCCTGGAAAGCAGGTGATCAGTTGTCAGTGATCAGTTAAAAGCCGAGGTCAAAGGTCGTTAGTATTTGTAAGCCCGAGCCCTAAGACCTCTCCTGGTCACTTGTCACCCATGAGAACTCAAGGTGTGAAACCAGCTTCTAAACTGATCACTGAAAACTGACAACTGATCACTAAGCAACACTTCAGGGTCTCATCGAGAAGAATCTACGGACATAACAATTATGGCAGAGTTTACAACACTCACATCCAAGATCGTGCCCGTGCTGGTCGATAACATCGACACCGACCAGATCATCCCGGCACGCTTTCTGAAAGTTACCGACAAAGAAGGTCTCGGCAAAGTGCTTTTCTGCGATTGGCGCTACGAGGGCACTGTCCCGGATGTCGACGCGGCAGACAAGGCCACGCCCAGAGCAAACTTCGTCCTCAACGATCCGCGCCACCAGGGGGCTCAGATTCTGCTGGTGGGCGATAACTTCGGCTGCGGGTCTTCACGGGAGCACGCTCCCTGGGCGCTGACCGCCTACGGCTTCCGGGTCGTCATATCGACATCCTTTGCCGACATCTTCTACAACAACGCCCTTAAGAACGGCCTGCTGCCGGTCGCCGTCGACGCTCAAACCCATGCCGATCTGCTCGACATGGTCGAAGAGACGGCTGAAGCCACGCTGACAATTGACCTCAATTCACAGACGGTCAATCTGCCCGGCGGCCGAGCCGTATCTTTCCCGATCGATCCTTTTGCCAGGACCTGCCTGCTAAAAGGTGTCGATCAGCTTGGCTATCTGCTTGGCTTTGAAAAGCAGATAGCAGCCTACGAGGAGGCTGCTCATGTCTAAACAATTATCAGGCCCCGATGTTGTACAGGTCTATGATACGACCCTGCGCGATGGCACTCAACGCGAAGGGATATCGCTGTCTTGTGAAGATAAAATAAGGATCGCTAAACGGCTTGACCAGCTCGGTGTAACCTTCATCGAAGGCGGCTGGCCCGGCTCCAACCCTAAAGATGCCGAATTCTTCGATCGCGCCCGCGAGATGGAATGGGAACACGCTTCTATCGCTGCCTTTGGCTCCACCTGCCGGGTCGGCGCGCAGCCGGAGGACGATGCCAACATCAAGGCATTGCTCGATGCGGGCACGCCAGTCTGTACCGTGGTTGGAAAGACGTGGACGCTGCACGTCGCCGATGTGCTCAAGACCACCCCGGAGGAAAACCTGCGCATCATCGAGGCCAGTGTCGCCTACCTGGTTGGTCAGGGACGCCGCGTGATCTACGATGCCGAGCACTTTTTCGATGGCTACAAGGCCGATCCGGCTTATGCCGTCGAGACACTCAAGGCGGCAGTGCGCGGCGGCGCGGAGACGCTTGCGTTGTGCGAAACCAACGGCGGATCGATGCCCTGGGAGATCGAGCAAATCATCGCGGAGGTGAATGAGGCGATCACCCATCCTTTTGGCATCCACTGCCACAATGACAGTGAGCTGGGTGTGGCCAATACGCTGGCCGGCGTGCGCGCCGGAGCAATTCAGGTTCAGGGCACCATCAACGGCTACGGGGAGCGATGCGGCAATGCCAATCTGTGCTCGATCGTCGCCGACCTGGAAATCAAGATGAAGAATCGTTGTTTGCCGGAAGGCCACCTGGCTAACCTGACCGAAGTCTCGCGCTTTGTGTCGGAAGTAGCCAACCTGCAACCCGATGATCACATGGCTTACGTTGGGCGCAGCGCCTTTGCCCACAAGGGCGGCATCCACGTGGCTGCCATCCGCCGCAATATTGACTCCTACCAACACATCGACCCGGCCCTGGTCGGCAACCAGATGCGGGTGGTGGTCAGCGAGCTTTCCGGGCGCGGCAACCTGATCAGCAAGGCCGAAGAGTACGGGATCGACGTCAGTAACACTGAGAACATCACCGGAGTGTTGAACGATATCAAACAGCTCGAATCGGCCGGATTCTCTTTCGAGGCCGCTGAGGCGTCGGTGGTGATGATGCTCAAGCGCCAGGCTCCCGATTATCGGCGACCGTTCGAGCTGGTCGATTACACGGTCTATGTCGAGCACCGCCACAACCGGGGCATGGTCACCGAAGCGACTGTCAAAGTCAAGGTTGACGATGAGATCATCCACACAGCTGCCGAAGGCAACGGGCCGGTCAACGCGCTGGATAACGCGCTGCGCAAGGCGCTCCTCCCGATCTACCCGGTCATGGCCCAATTCCAGCTGGCCGACTACAAGGTACGTATTCTCAACACAGAGGATGGCACCGCAGCCATCACCCGCGTGCTGATCGATACGCAAAATGCTCACGAACGCTGGAGCACTGTCGGCGCGTCGGCCAACATCATCGAAGCATCATGGCACGCGCTGGTCGACAGCATCGAGTATGGCCTGACGCTGCACGATGAGGAGATCGCTCCGGCTGCGGTACGCGCAGGCGCGGAGATTTGATATTTGGCTGGCTTTGTACTCATAAGAGATGCTACCTTTGTTCAGGACTTTATCTGAAAAGCTATCGTTCCAGGTCGAAAGCTATAAGCCGTAAGCCGATTGTTGACACCTGATAGCGGATAGCTTTCGACCAATCACTAAAAACTAATCACTAACAACTCCAGAAAGAGCTATCATGAACGCAAAGATTATTTTACTCCCCGGCGACGGGATCGGGCCGGAGGTCGTTGCCGAAGGCCGGCAGGTTCTGGAAGCCATCGCTAAGAGCGGTGGGCATACTTTCTCCTTTGAAAAGCATCTGATCGGCGGGATCGCCATTGATGAGCAAGGCACAGCACTCTCAGATGAGACACTCGATGCATGCCGCCAGGCCGACGCGGTGCTGCTCGGCGCGGTCGGCGGATACAAATGGGACGATCCCTCGGCCGCCGTCAGACCGGAGCAGGGATTGCTGCGGCTGCGCCAGGAGTTGGGCCTGTTCGCCAACCTGCGCCCGGTGCGCATCTTCCCCCAACTGGTCGATTCGTCGCCGGTGCGTCCAGAACGGCTCAAAGATGTCGATATGATGTTTGTGCGTGAGCTGACTGGCGGCATCTACTTCGGTAAGCCGCAGATGAAAGAGGTGGTCGACGGGAAAAGGCGCGCGGTCGATTCGATGGTCTACACCGACGAGGAAGTTCGACGTGTTGTCCGGCTGGCCTTCCGCCTGGCGCAGGGTCGACGAAAGCTCGTTACATCGGTTGACAAGGCCAATGTCTTGGAAAGCTCACGGCTGTGGCGAACAGTCGCCGCGGAGATCGCCGCCGAGTTCCCTGATGTTACACTGGAGAACCAACTGGTCGATTCGGCCGCCATGCGTCTGATCCAGAACCCGGCCTCCTTCGACGTCATCGTGACCGAGAACATGTTCGGCGACATTCTGACCGATGAGGCATCGGTGCTGGCAGGGTCACTGGGGATGTCGCCCAGCGCGTCACTGAGCGAGGGCAAGCTGGGGCTGTATGAGCCTATCCACGGCTCGGCCCCCGACATTGCCGGGCAGGGCATCGCCAATCCAATCGGCACCATTCTGAGCGTCGCCATGCTGCTCCGGAACTCGCTGGGTCTGGAGGTCGAGGCAAAGGCAGTCGAGCAGGCAGTAGCCCGCGCGATCGAAGAGGGAGCACGGACGGCTGACCTGGGTGGTAAGCACTCCACCAGCCAGATGGGAGAGATCATCCGCAGCAAACTGGCATAAGAAAAAGCACTGTCCAATATTGGCTCCAGCAGGCAACGGCGCGTTTCCGGAAGTAAGGACACTGGTTCTGTTGACATTTCCGCATATTTAGGGTGTGGGTTTTAAGTACAAATGCCAACAGAACAGGAGACAAAGGGCTCGCTGTTGCCGTTGAGCCAATCGATTATCTCTCACAGGCTGCACCCTTGAATGGCTTTGGGAATTGGGTGAAGCCGGAAGTTCCACAAAGGCAACACAATGGATAAAAGGAATGACTGGAATCCTGAGCTGTATATGAAGTTTGGAAATGAGAGAACGCAGCCATCCATTGACCTGGTGAATAGGATCAGACCGAATAAACAGCCACAATCCATGATCGATATCGGCTGCGGGCCGGGCAACAGCAGCCAGGTGCTCACCCAACGCTGGCCAAACGCGAGACTGGTAGGAGTCGACAGCTCGCCCAGCATGATTGAGATGGCCAGGCGAGATTATCCTCAACACGAATGGGTACTGGCAGACGCATCGACCTTCTCCCCGGATGGCAGGTTTGATATTGTCTTTTCCAACGCAACTATCCAGTGGCTTCCCGATCATGAACGCCTGTTGGCCAGGTTCTGTGTAATGCTCTCTGA
>JAFGLD010000161.1 GCA_016928235.1 Anaerolineae bacterium
GGGGAAGTGTCGGAATTGGCAGACGAGCATGACTTAGGATCATGTGCCGCGAGGCGTGCGGGTTCGACTCCCGCCTTCCCCATCTCCTGTCATCAGGCTGGAGCATCACATACCATGATCTTGTCGGCGAATCCTCAAAGTACCTTGTAGGGGAAGGTCTGAGACCTGCCCGATTGACGGGGCCAAGCCTATTCGCCAATGGCATCATACCATCAGAGGAATACTGTGCTAACGATTGAAAAAGACATTCTACCAGATGGCCAGGCGCGTCTCACTGTCACCATTGAGCCTGAGCGGCTTCAGAAAGAACTCCAGGCGGCTGCAACTCGGATTTCGAAAAAGGTCAACATTCCTGGTTTCCGAAAGGGAAAAGCTCCCTATCATGTCATCGCCCGTTACTTTGGCGATGATGCCATCCTTAAGGAGGCTATTGAGCCTCTCGGACAGGCTATCTATGCTGAGGCGGTACAAGAGAGTGGCCTGACGCCTTATGCGGTCGGCACTGTTGAAGATGTGACGACAGCTCCGTTTGTCATGACCTTTACAGTCCCCCTGGCTCCTGAGGTCAATCTGGGAGCCTACCGCGATATTCGCATCCCCTTTGTTGAGATCGACGTGACTCCACAGGACATCGAGCAGGTGATTGAAGATATGCAAGGCCGGCAAGCCATCGTTGAGCCTGTGGAACGGCCGATCGAGTGGGGTGACATGGCTACACTTGACATTGTTGGGACATTGGTAGCTAAGGTGAGTAAAAAGGCCAAATCAGCGGAAGCTGAGAACGAAGAAAGTGAACCTGAGAGAGCGTTTGTTGACCGGACAGGTGTCCAGATTCTTGTAGAAAAGAAAAACGAATTTCCTGTTCCGGGATTCGCTGAAAAACTGATAGGGATGGCGGCAAATGAGGAGCGTAGTTTTGATATCTCCATATCGGCCAAAGCCAAGGATGTCGATGAGGAGTTGCGCGGCAAAAAATATCACTTTGAGGTGAGGTGTCACGAAATTCATGCGCGGGAAGTGCCCCCGCTTGACGATGAATTTGCCAGGAGTGTTGGCAACTATAACGACCTGGCTGATTTGCAAGAGAAAGTTTACCAGGCGCTGGAGAGGAAGGCTGAGGAGAGGGAAAGGGCGCAGTATCTTGATGCGATATTCAAGCAGATGACCTCTTCTGTTTCTGAGGTTCGCTTTCCCCCCGTGATGCTTGAAGAACAAATAGACGGCATGATAAGAGAACTTGGGGAGCGCCTTCAGAGTCAGGGCTTGAAGATGTCTGATTATCTTAAACTGAACAACCTGACGGAGGAATCTCTGCGCGATGATTTTAGGGCGTCTGCCAGAGAACAGTTGATTCGCGCATTACTTGTGGGTAAAGTGCGTGAAGCCGAGGACATTGGTGTCAGTCAAGAGGAGGTCAATGACGCAATCCAGGCTCATCTGTCGTCTCTTGGCTCGCCCGATGCGGCGACCAGACAGTTATTCTCCTCTCCTAAAGTCAAGGACAAGTTTGTCCAGATGAGGTTAGTGGACAAGACGTTCGACAGGTTGATCGAGATAGCTCGTGGGGATGCACCTCCCTTGGGTTCGGATGTATCAAAAGAGGATGTGAATGTTGCTCACGAAGTTGCAGATGTAACGCTCAAGGAAGTTTCTGATGCTGTTCCAACAGATATCGCAGCAGAGTAAGGGGTATACTCTGGCGCTTAAGGCCTGTTCACTGGGCATCATATTGACCTATCAAAAGGAGCTGTAATTATGTCCTCTGCTATTCCTACCAGCTTGATCCCGATGGTCATTGAGACAACAGGGCGGGGCGAACGTGCCTATGATATTTACTCGTTGCTGTTGAAAGAACGGATCATTTTTCTGGGAACTCCCATCAATGACCAGGTGGCCAACCTGACTGTGGCTCAGTTACTGTTTCTGAACCGAGAGGATCCGGAAAAGGAAATCCAGATGTTTATCAACTGCCCCGGGGGGGTTGTCTATGCAGGATTGGCAATTTATGATACGATGCAGCAATTATCTGCACCGATTAGTACTGTAGCGGTTGGATATTCTGCCAGTTTTGGGACCGTTTTGCTGACGGCCGGAAATGCTGGACGTCGATATGCCTTGCCCAATGCGACGATTCATATGCATCAGCCACTGGGTGGTGTGCAGGGTCAGGCAACAGAGATCGAGATTCAGGCCAGGGAGATCTTGCGGCTCCGCGGACGACTTAATGATATACTAGCCTATCATACCAATCAGCCGGTTGAGAAGATTGCCGAGGATACTGATCGCGATATGTTCTTGACGGCAGAACAGGCTGTTGAATATGGCCTGATTGATGGAGTGTTACCACCATCTTCTAAAGCGGAGAAATAGGAATGACAACTGACCACAACGGCGCGCAGCATTGCTCATTCTGCCGCAGACCCCAATCGGATGGACGACGGGGAGTCTGTGGACCTGAGGGTGTTTTCATTTGCGATGAATGTGTTGATCTATGTCGGGAAATTCTTGAACAGGGCGAGCTAAATTTTCCTACTGAGGGGGATGGCTTGCCTCAAGAAATTCCTGTGCCTCAGCAGATCAAAGAATGTCTCAATGAATATGTCATCGGGCAGGAACATGCCAAGCGCGTGTTGTCTGTGGCTGTGTATAATCATTATAAGCGTATCAAGGCACATGGGCGCGCCGAGGCTTTTGATATCGATAAGAGCAATATCTTGATCGTCGGCCCAACGGGGGTTGGCAAGACGCTCCTGGCACAGACCCTGGCCCGTATTCTAGATGTTCCCTTTTGCATTACCGACGCGACCTCTCTAACTGAGGCCGGTTATGTTGGCGAAGATGTCGAGATGATCCTGTTAAGATTGATCCAGGCTGCCGATTTTGACCTGAAGCGGGCTGAGCGGGGGATTATCTACATCGATGAGATTGACAAAGTGGCGCGTAAATCGGGTGACAACCCTTCGATTACGCGGGATGTGAGCGGTGAAGGCGTGCAGCAAGCACTTCTTAAGATCATCGAGGGCACCGTTGCGAATGTGCCGCCGCAGGCCGGGCGTAAACACCCGCATCAGGAGTTTATCCAGATCGATACAACGAATATCCTCTTTATCTGTGGAGGCACGTTTGCCGGTCTGGAAGATATCATTGCCAAGCGTGTTGGTGCCAGGGGCAACATTGGTTTCCATGTGCCGGCTGAACAGTCTTCCAATGTTACGGATGCTTCGCTGTTGCATCAGATCACAACAGATGACCTGATTGATTATGGTATGATCCCCGAGTTTGTCGGGAGACTTCCCGTAACTGTTGCTGTCGATCCGCTCGATCATATGGCTTTGGTGTCGATCTTGACTGAGCCCAAGAATGCTTTGGTGCGCCAGTATAAATTGATGTTTGAGCTGGACAACGTGGAGCTGCAGTTTACCGACGATGCTCTTAGCACCGTGGCTCAGATGGCGATTGAACACGAGATCGGCGCCCGTGGGTTACGCTCGATTATCGAAAGAACGTTGCTGGATGTGATGTTTGAGATACCTTCGCGTCCGGATATTCGTAAGGTGATCGTCAACGCGGAGGTGATCCGGAGAGAGAGCCGGCCTTTGATACTCTCCGAGAACGAGAAACCTTTGCATTGGTCGGGCGACGAGAAGGCTGCCTGAAAGCTTGATGCAGCGTCGGAAAAGAAATAAAAAGTGGGGTGGGCAGTTTCAAGGCCCGCCCCACTTTTTTGGTGTTCTAGTATTGAAAATGGGGATTTTCTATTGGCAACTCCATAGCCTGGGTGCCATTGGTGATCATCTGGCAAAACCGACGACCATCATCTTTGCTGCCACGTACTTCTTGCCCGTAGTGCATGGGGATTGCGTACCGCGGATGTAAATGCTTGACGGCCTCGGCAGCCTGATCGTAATCCATTGTGAAGACGCCGCCTACCGGCAGCAAGGCAATATCACAGCCGATTTTATCCATCTCTGGGATCAGATCGGTGTCTCCCGCGAAGTAGATGTCATGCCGCATCAGGGAGATCAGGAATCCAAGACCATCAAATGCCTTATCATGAAAGGCTTTGTCGATGGTGTAAGCAGGAACTGCCCGTATTGAGACACCATTAACATTGATAGCGCCTTGCCAGGGGCGTAAAACCTGTACCTTGGGGCCGATAACCTCCGCGGCGCGCGGGTTGGCGATCACGGTAGTACTATCCTGCAGAATCTGGGCAATATCATTTGGCGAGCAGTGATCATGATGATCGTGACTGACCAAAATGATATCGGCCGGCACACTGTCGGTTGGCAGCCGCCACGGATCGATGTAAACAACGGGGGCATCTGTGTTGGGGGGGCCATTGATTCGGAAGCTGGCATGTCCCAGCCAATGAATTCGTTCTATCATATACTTCAATTATACCTGACTGTGTATTGTATTACCCTACGGAATCTCTACAGTTTCTGACATGAGATAACAGCACTATTTTAGAGTGACACCAGTTAGACATCGATTGTAGTACCAGGCTTGATTGTTGGTACAGATTCAGATTTACATGGCAGGTGATGGGGGTGATGCCTGGAGGCTGTCTGCGGGTTTTTACAACTCGACTGGTTCATCCTTTTCCTGTAGAACGTGAATAGTTTCCTGAGGGTATGTTACATGGTATTCTGATAGGGATTTCCTTTTGGGGTATCAACCCTCGAGGGCATGGAAGGGTGTGCCGGGTAGCAAGACAATCGATGATTGATTGTTCGTCCGTTTCAATAAACGTTTTTTCAATTGTCAATCAGGCAGCCGTCAATCACACAATGTTGTGAGGGATAACTAATAATGAAGAAAACATCTTTATCATTATGCGAATCTTGTTACATGCTTATAATAGGGTAGAGGAAGTCTCATGAGTGGAAAGGGTGTTGGAGGACATAAAATATGAGTAATATTAAACCATCCGCAGCTATGATTGCACAACAACAAGCAGCCAAACGACAAGGAGGCTCCCAAGAGTCGGCGCAGCCGACGGGAGCTGCACCCGTGGCGGGACGCTATGGCGTTGGTGTAGGGGATCAATGGCAGCCACCTCCGGTGACCAGCATTCAGGACACAGGATTGAATCAGCTAGCCGTCGCTGATTTGGTGTTGAAGGTCTTGTACTTCAGTGGTTTTCTGACCGGATATCAGATTGCCGATATTGTTAAGCTCCCATTTAACGGCGTGAT
The DNA here is from genome assembly GCA_016928235.1 of Anaerolineae bacterium. GTDB lineage: Bacteria > Chloroflexota > Anaerolineae > Aggregatilineales > UBA3940 > JAFGMS01. The sequence continues at coordinate 5,202 of JAFGLD010000161.1, forward strand.
AGATGGGGTCATGGAATTCCTTAAACGCGAGCAGTGGGCCGAGGTCAAGGGCAGCGGGGGCTTTGGTGAGGGCACATACCAGTATGTTATCACGGGCGGTGGCGTTGCTAAAGCTCGTGAAGCATTAGAGCGTTCGCAGTACGCTGGACCTGCTCCTGTCCCGCTTGCTACCTATTGCAAAGCAATCCAGGAACAACATCGGCGCACGATGGTAACGCAAGATATGCTAAGCAATGCGCTCTCTCATCTGGTGATCTCCCAGAAGATATTCGACAAAGTCGGCCCGGCTGTCAATTCCGGACGTTCAATTTTTCTGTATGGACCGCCAGGCAATGGTAAGACAACGATCTCGGAGGCTGTCGGTCGGGTGGTTCTTGGACAGGCGCTCTATATCCCCTATTCCATAGATATCGATGGCCAGTGTGTTCGGGTGTTCGATAGCGTCAATCATGAAACGATAGAGATAGTTGAGGATAGCGCGCCATCAGGGGCTACCAAAGTCCGGCCGGATGCACGCTGGATCAAGATCAAGCGCCCGGTGATTATTGTGGGCGGCGAGCTGACGTTAGAGACGCTTGACCTGGTGTACGACCCGGTCAATAAATATTACGAAGCACCCTTCCAGGTAAAATCTAACGGTGGAATGTTCCTGATCGACGACTTTGGACGTCAGCAGGTCCGACCTCGCGATCTCTTGAATCGGTGGATTGTCCCGCTCGAAAAGAGGGTGGACTATCTGACGTTAGCCAACGGTCGCAAGATCGAAGTCCCCTTTGATGTTTTGATCGTTTTCTCTACCAACCTCGAGCCACGAGATCTGGTGGATGAGGCATTCCTTCGTCGTATCCGCCACAAGATCGACATCTTCGATCCGACTTATGAAGAATTTCGCGAGATCTTCATTCGTGTGTCGAAGGCCCGGGGCCTGGCGTATGACGACAAAATACTGGCTTATTTGCTTCAGGAATGGTACATCCAGAAGAATCGACCTTTGCGCTCGGTGCACCCCCGTGATTTGATCGATCAGATGAAGGATATTTCATCATTTCTCGGTGTCCCGTTCGAGATGAACAAAGAAATGATCGACCGTGCTTGTGAAGCTTACTTTGTTGAGCTTTAGACGGATGCACTGGTTTTTATGCTGACCCCGGCACCGCTTGCTGGGGTCAGCGTTCTTTGATCGGGCCGGCAATGCCAACTCCGCCTCATTTTTTGTTTCACACGGAGCACGTTCTTAACTTTGCCCATCGTGGGGCACGCATGCAAGCTCCAGAGAACACCTTGCCTGCCTTCAAATTGGCGAGGGATCTGGGCGCTGATGGGATCGAGTTGGATGTGCGCCTCAGCCTTGATGGTGTGGCGATGGTAATCCACGACGCAAGTGTGGATAAAACGACGGATGGGACCGGTCTGGTGAGAAGCAAGACTTTGGCCGAACTGCGCGAGCTTGACGCCGGAGACCATTTTTCGGCCCGGTTTGCCGGAATACAAATCCCGACGTTGGATGAGGTTTTGGAAGAGATTGGGCAGCAATTGCTCATCAACGTTGAGATTAAGGGGAGTGGCTCTGACAGGAGACTGGTTGAGACAGTAGTTGATACAATCAACAAACATGACCTGGCTAATCGGGTTATGTTTTCTTCGTTCGATCTTTTGCTCTTGCGCCAGGCTCGTCTGATGGCCCCCAACATTCCGATAGGTTATCTGTATGCCTGTGAACTGCTCTTCCCTCAAGTGCGGGGCTGGTTGGCCGGTTCGATATTGGGTAGGTGTCAGGCTCACCACCCGCACTTCGCATCTGTGACCAAACATTACATGGATTGGGCGCGGCGTGAGCATGTTTGGGTTCATGTGTGGACGGTGAATGATGCTGATGATATGCGGCGGATGTGTGATCTGGGAGTCGATATGATAATGAGTGATTATCCTGATCGCGTGCGGAATGTGCTGTCTTTGTACAACCAATTGGGAAATACTTGATATGCCGCGTTACCTGATTGTCAACGCCGATGATTTTGGCCACACAAAGGGTGTTTCAGAGGGTATTCTCCGTGCGCATCGCGATGGGATCGTGACATCAACCAGCGTGATGGTTAACAAACCCGCGGCCGAGGAAGCGATTCGCCTGGCTCTGGAATTTGCCCCCAGATTAGGATTGGGGTTGCACCTAAACCTGACATCCGGAAAGCCTCTTTTGCCCGTTGAGCATATCCCGGATCTGGTGCAGGCCGATGGTGTTTTCCATCACCCCAAAGCATTGAAGTTGCTGTTGCAGGTTATCGATATGTCTCAGGTGGAGCACGAACTGCGTGCGCAGATTGAGCGATTTATTCGGATAGCAGGGCGGGCCCCCGATCATCTTGATAGCCATCATTATGTGACTTACTGGTTGCCCTCTATCGTCTCCATGATGCTTCAGATTGCACAGGAACAAGGCATTCCCATTCGTAATCCGTTCGGCGAAGGTGTCGACATGGAGGATCGTCAAGATGTGGTATTGGAGGAATGTGCAGTCCGTGATGTGCTTCGATGCTCACAGACGCCCATGCCTGATCGCTTCCTGGATCGTTTCTATGACGAACAGACTACTTTAGGTGATCTTCTGAATGTCTTGTTCGATGTACCAGAGGGTATCTCTGAACTGATGTGCCACCCTGCCATTGTCGATGATGATCTGCGGAATTCGTCGACCTACAGTGATCGGCGTGCCGATGAGCTTATGGCCCTGGCGCATCCTGCTCCCCGCGAGCTGATCGCGTTTGCGGGGATCGAGCTGATATCTTTTGGGTGGTTTTTGGAAGGCAGAGGTGTGATGTGATGAGTCTGTGGTGGCGATTGGTTCGCTTTGGCTTTCGATTGCTCTATAACGAAATGGCCTGGACTTATGATTGGGTGAGTTGGGTTGTCTCATTGGGACATTGGCGTCGCTGGCAACGTGCCAGTATCCCCCATTTGCAGGTTGCGCGGGGAGACAATGTGCTGGAATTGGCACATGGGACGGCCAATCTCCAGATTGATCTGCTTCGGGCGGGCGTCGCGGTTGTGGGATTGGATGTATCGCCGTTCATGGGGCGTATGGCGCGGAGGAAGCTGGTCTCAAGTGGCAATATATTTCGCCTGGTACGCGCAAATGCCATGTCTCTCCCTTTTCCTTCGGAGAGCTTTAAGGCTGTTGTTAGCACGTTTCCGACAGAGTTTATCATTCATCCAGATACACTAAGAGAAGTCTTTCGTGTGCTAAAGCCTGGAGGTCGATTTGTCTTTATCCCTAATGGGATGCTTACGTTGGCAAATCCGGTGGCCTGGTTCCTCGAATGGCTCTATCGGATCACCGGGCAGCGTGGCCCATGGCCGGATGATCCGTTGCAGGCTTTCAAGCGCGCGGGTTTTCACGCCGAGATGTTGGTCGAGGAGTTGAGCGGCAGTCGTGTCTGGATCAGTGTTGCAGAAAAAGAAAGGTAACTATGCTTTCACCTTCGTTGTCTTTTGAGCTGTTACTTGGAACGGTGTGCGGGGCATTAGTGCACCTTGTCCTTGGGGGAGGGGGGCGATTGCTGTTTTCTTTTGTGGTTGCGGGCTGGGTAGGCGCCATCATTGGACAGGTGGTAGGCGATGTGATGGATGTTCACATCCTGATGGTCGGCACAACCAATCTGTTGACCTGTGTCTTAGGTGCATGTCTGGCCATAGGTTTGATGGTGTTGCTCTTCTGGCAGCGTGTGCCGCATAGGGCTCATCGTCGGTTGGATTAGTCTGTCTCGCAATGAAAAGGGGCCAACCGCCACAAACGAAAAGCTGGCTGTATCCTTGACTTGTCCGTGTTTCCCTCTTAAATATTGCTGTGCTATAATGGGCTCATTCGCTTGGCCTGATAGACAACTCTTATCTGACTGATCTGACTGAATGTGTACGGAGGGTTATGCGAAGGAGCAGGATTTCTCCCAACATCACGGTCAAATAGTGATAGTCGAAAAGTCATGACCACTGATACGATGTCATTCCCGCGAAAGCGGGAATCCACAGGTGTAGTGAGTGGTTCCCAATGTGCGAAATTGAGCGGAGAACTGATCACCATATCTTGTGATAGAAGAATGAGATGAGCAGTTACGAGCTTTTTACATAAGGCGCCATAGAGGGAAAGACTGGAATGTTATGCGGTCATATATAAGTTGGATTTCAAACCGACCGTGCGGCGGCTATTTGGTCGCCTGATGGTATCTACCAGTTTCTGACCTCACTTTTTTGCGTTGAACCATACTTGTCTGGGCGCTATACTCACTAAATAGAGGCGGTCATAGGGAAACCTTTTGATGACGAATGACGGATCTGAACACGAAGAAACTGCTACAGAATCGCCCCAATTACAGAGCGCGCTGATTGTTATTGGCATTGCGATTCTGCTAATCACTTTGGGACTGTTGGTTATCGCGTTTGTTTTGGCGAGTAATGCCGAGACATCTGCGCCCGGCGTTCGCGTTATTCGTGATCTTTTGATTATTGTCGTGACGCTTGAGGTGATTGTCATTGGTGCCGCAGTCACTGTATTCTTGATCCAGGTCGCACGCCTCGTTAATTTGATCAGCAATGAGGTGGAGCCGTTGATATCGGCGACGTCAGACACGATCAATACGGTCCGTGGAACAGCCCTGTTCCTGAGCAAGAATATGGTTGAGCCTGTTGTTTCGATGAATAGTGCTTTGCGCGGGTTGGCGAAGGTCGCGGGCGATGTCGACGCATTGCGTAAGGCGGCAGGAGTTGCTGTTCAAGTGGCGAATGCGGTTTCCCCCACCGGTACCCATACTGTAGTGCCGCCTTCGCCTGTTGGCGAGGAGGCATCGGATCCAGCGAGCGGGGTGACCGAGAAGGAAGCAGATCGAAAACCTGTTAAAAAACGAAGAACATCCAAGAAAACCTGTAAGGAGGGATAAATGTCAGACAATAATGGTGGTGATGTTGGCTCGTTCCTGAGTGGTTTTATCGTTGGTGGGCTAGTTGGGGCCGCTGCGGCTTTGATTCTTGCGCCACAATCCGGCGAGGATACCCGTGATCAGATCCGGCAGAAGGGCATTGAGCTGCGAACCCGTGCAGATGATGAGATCAGGGATATTCGTGCCCGGACAGAGCAAACTCTGGCAGAGGTACGGGCCCAGGCAGACGATCTTGAGAAGCGCAGTAAACAAGTGATCGAAGAAGCGCGATCTCGGGTGACTGATGTCGTCGAGCAGGGCGTGGAGACAGCGCGTAAAGCCCGCGAAGAAATCGCAGGCGGCAAGAAAACCTAAGCCAAGCAAGCCGGTAAGTAGCACAATTGAGCATTTGCATTTAGGGGCCTGGGCAAACCAATGGTTGGAATGCTCTGGGCCTCTTGATTTGTGTTATGAATGCTTTGTGGTTTCTATCGTGCACTCGATAGGGTATCAGTCTTGTTGTGCCTGCATGTATTCATCCACCGAAACACCATAAAACTCAGCCATGTTGTGGCTGTTGGTAAGGTTAATCATCGACTCTTTTGCGGCCACAAGATCACCCTGTAAGCGAAGGTGTCCGTTATAACGAGAACCGTCCGGCATAGTTGCGCCGCGTAAGGCTGTCGCGTCCTGAATTCGCTCATGAGTCAGACTCCGGGCACCCTGGAGGTTGGCGCCTGATAGATTGGCACCCTGGAGGATGGTCCGTGAAAATCCGGCGCGTGCCAGGTTGGCACCACGAAGATCTGCTTGCTGTAAGTTTGCCCCACGTAAATCTGCCCCCAACAGGTTAGCATTGGCCATGGTTGCGCACTCAATTTCAGCGTCTCGTAAGTCAGCCCGCTCCAGGTTTGCTTCTTTGAGATTGGCTCCTCTCATGCGGGCATCTCTCATAACTGCTGCCAGACAATTCGCGCCGGACAAATCTGCGTTTTCGAGATTAACGCCTCGCATGTAGGCTCCCTGCAAGATCGCTTCGCGGAGAGTTGCTCCTCCCAGATCAACCGATATGAGATTGGCACCCTCCAGGTTGGCACGGTAGAGATCCGCCCCTCTCAGAGTTTCGCCGGCCAGCCAGCCTTGGGCGCGGAGTTCTTCAACTGACTGGAGGGCTGTACCATTATCTTTGCTGCGCATCTGACGAATCAAGTGAGCCTTTTGTTCAAATTCTACTCTGGTTTGTGTTTCTTGCTTTTCCTGGCGACCCAGTATTAGTTCGAGGAGAACAAATGTCAAGACAGCTCCAAGCAGCTCGGTTCCCAGGTTCAGGGCAAAGCTATCCCAGTCTCCGCTGCGCGCAAGACCAATCAGTGACGCGACAAGACCGCCAATCAGCAAGATAGGGATCACAATCAATCTTGTCTTTGCCGCGCCACTGATTTGTTTCCTCACTGGTCGTTCCTCCACTCCTGCGAAATCGATATCTTCAACCTGCCCCATCATCCGGTTATGGAGATGGATGAAAAAGGCACGACTATTCTTATGGGCGATGTTACTTTTGTGGGAAAATGCCACAAATTCCTTCACGTTGCGCTTCGAGTATAATGGTTCCCATTGTTGTCTCGGTGATCTCGATGTCATCAGGAGTCCACTGTGCCTGAGCGTCTAAGCAATACACCGTCACCGAAGGAAAGGCCGACTGGCATGCAGGATAATCTTCTGCTCTAAACACCTGATGTCCCCATTCTACTTGTCCTAACCCACAGGGAAGTGTGCCGTCTGGTAAAGCAACAGACATTTCAGCCCGGTTGTTGGGGAGGGCTTCAACATAAATGTCATCTTTTTGTTCCGGGTTACTGTTCGAGCTACCACACCCAACAATAACTAGAGATGTCATGAAACTCAACGCTATGACCCCCAGTAACTGGCTTGTTGTTTTGTTCATCTATCATTCTCCTTTTGAAAGAAATAGTGCTGAGTGCTAAATGAAAAGCTGTTTTATGCCCATTGTGGCAAACAGGTACTCATGAGCTACTCTTGCCTTGCGGTTGCAAATGATAAACATGCAACTCAGTTTGTGATGTGTGTTGTTGGATATTTGACTTTGCTCAATACCCCAAGACGGTTGAAGACATTCAAACTCAAACCAATCCTACCATTTGTTGCGTGATGATGCTAGAAGATCTTGCAGATTAACCAGACTTCTCGTTACGTCTAACGAGAAAACCCATGTGTCGTTGTTGTGTGATGATTTCAATGCCTTGATCAAGGAAAGAGCCAGGGAGTGAGATGAAAACGTGATCTTTTTCGAGACCATGCGATCCTGATGGTTTACCAAGAATCTTGTACGCCAATTACTCTCTGTTCCTGGTGTGATAAATATGCATTGGGTGGGTTATAATTGCCTGACTCCACTGAAAAAACTCGATTTTGCGAAAAGGCATTTTCCTGTCGGATGTTTTTCGCAATACGCTTCTGGCCTGATACCAGAAGCGATAAGCGGTTTTCTTGCGATAGGGCATCATTTTTGATATGCATACCAGCAAAA
>JAFGLD010000162.1 GCA_016928235.1 Anaerolineae bacterium
GGGTTTCCGTCGAGTGTTCCTCGACGTCTGACGGTATATGGCATCAACGATGGCTAAGCGTCTGACATAGTCACAAAAACCCTTAGGGTCTGACTTTTCAGACAGTTTCTTAGGATCAAGTAGCTGCCCAACAAAAGCATGATCGTGCTATAGCCCAATGACCTTCTGCCAACAGGCAACTGCCTGGTCATTTGTATCGGCAAGTATCAGCCACATCACCAGGTGGGTGGCGTCGCTGGGAGCCGCCTTATTGTAGGTGTAGCTTTGCTCAAAAATATTGTTTGAGCCAGGCGCCAACTCGGTGAACGTCCCTGTGCTCCAGAACGTTTCACTGCCTCGTCCCGGCATTTGCTGGCTCAAGCAAGCCAATTCGCCAGGGATATCCTCTCCCTGATAGGTGAAGAAGGCCAACATCCGAGCCCGGATTACAATGTTATTGTCGATGCGAAGCCGGGCGCCAAAATCAACAGTGGCATCTCGATCCATAACTGTTACATCAGGCCAGAATTGGACAGAATGAATCGTCCAGGGCGCCAGGGGTGGCAGCTCTGTCGGTATCGATGTGAGTGAGGATGTCGGGGTTAGCGTTGCGGTATTGGTTGGTAAGTGCGGCTCCATTGGCGTTGAGGTGATCGTTGCCATGTCGGTTAGTGGCGGCAAATCTGTCGGGCTTGATGTAGGCGATGGTGAAATGGTAGCTATCAGCGGTGACCAGGATGGCATTAGATTGTGCATTCCTGTTATGCCGATCGAATACAGCCCTGATCCGTCACGGTTTACTACACTAATAACTCCTTTGCCGTTCTCTCCCTCCGACTTAAACACAATCTTCGATTCGTCAGGAGACCAGTCGAATCCCATGGGGGCCACGGCTGTAGCAACATAGATCGGCGCGCTACCCTGGGCATCTGTTACGTAAATGTTGACCTGCGGCTTTTCGGCTGCATCATCCCATACATAGTATGCCAGATAGGTGCCCTGAGGCGACCACCGTAGCAGTGTGATGTTCATGGGTTGTGTTGTGACAGTGGTGGTCTCTGCTCCATCTATATTGAGCAAACTGATGTGTTTACCGGATGGCAGGGCTGGATCGACCGAGGTGAAGGCAATTTGGGAACCGTCGGGGCGCCAGTCTAACCGGGCGCTATCTGAGACTGCGGTAGCAAGGGAGGTCAGATTTCCGCTGCTAAGCTCGTACGTTACGATTGCAGAGGCATTCTCATGTGACGACGTAATGAAAGCAAGACTCTGACTGTCCGGCGCCCAATCGAAATCTCCTATACCATTCTCCCGGACCAGGGTGGTTGTCTGATTATTGACATTGACCAGATATAACGCGACTTCTGTCCCATCGGTGATGGCGGAAAAGGCGATGTTTTCCCCATCAGGTGACCAGTTCATCGCAATGCCATATCCGGCAATGTTGGCCAGCCTGGTCTGGTTGCTGCCGTCTGCATCGATCAGATACACCCCCCATTCCGTATCACGCCCGGTTAGAAAAGCAATGCGACTTCCATCTGGTGACCAACCGAGACCTCGCACCTCAGTATCGTTGTTGGTAAGCTGAACGATATCTGTCCCGTCGGTGTTCATGGTATAGATCTCTGAGCTGCCATCCAGATCGGACACAAAGGCGATTCGGGACATGAATGTCTCAGCAACCGGGAGTTCGACTGTTAAGGTCGCCAGATCGAGAGGTTCGCTTGTCGCTGCGACAGGAAGCCCGGTCGTCACCGGCGTCAAATCGGCCATCTCGATTGGCTCACTGTTGAGCAGTGGCTGAACGATAACCAGAAAGGCGAATACCAGTACGGCAATGGCGACGACTGCTGATGACAACACGGTGAGCGAGTTGAGACGGATGCGTGGAAAAACAATGCCTTCAGTCTGCTCCGCATCTGTAGAGGGTTTTCTGATGAGCCCCATCTTCTTGAGCGAACGACTGTGCTGTTCCGAAGCCGCCAATTCTTTCCGGATCTCTTGCGCTTTGGCCTGCAGTTGGGCCTGAAGCGATTTGTTAAAAGTGGGATCTACTTGCACTTTCACATGTTCAAGTACCCCCTGCAACTCTTGTTCAGTTGGTATCTTAGGAGACATTGGGTAGCCTGGCCTCCATCTTATCTCTGAGTTTTCCGATAGCACGGCGGAGCAGAACTGCTACATGATTGCTGGTGATCGCCAGCATTGAGGCAATCTCCTGGTTGTGAAGGCCTGCTCCGTATCGCAGGGCGATGATTTCCTGTTCTCGCTCACTCAGTGTTTCCAGGTACTTGATGATCTCCTGCATTGTCTCTTTTTGATCGTAATTCAGCTCGAACCCATCATCTGCAATCAGGCACTCTACCGCTTCAGAGAGTGCAACCTGAGTAGGCCGTCTACGCTGCGAGCGCAGATAATCCCGGAACTGATTCCTGGCAATCCCAAAGATCCAGTCTCTCAACCGACCACGGCTTGGATCATACAGTTCCAGCCGTTCGAGTGCCCGCAAGCATGTAGATGCGGTCAGATCTTCGGCCACGTCCCGATTCTGAGTCTGATAGAAGAGATAGCCGAACAAGCTCGACATGTCCTCGTTATACCAGTCTTCATATAGAGACAACTTCTCCGACCAACTGGCCTTGTGCAAGCCGGTAATCTCCTTTGGTCTATCAATAAATACGTTCTATTCTTGTGACTATGACAACTGGTCAGGAGGTGCCTTGACCTGGTTTATCCGCAGCATTTCGATCTCGCCTTGCTTTGATCTTTGCCGTCACCCGGCTATACATCCAGCGCAAGCCCAGGCTGGCTGGCAGGCCAACCATCGCTCCACCCAGCAATCCACTTGCAGCTCCTGCACCGGTTACCAACCAGAAATCCAATGGCCATTCTGTCAGGAATAGAACAGCCCAGCCGGCGATGATACCACAAAAAGCGCCTATCGCCGCACACACCTGAGTGAGGAAGGCCGAAAGGGCAGACCCTGGCTTTTGTTGGATAAACCCGATCAAAACTGAAGAGGAAATAATGCCCATCAAGGTCAAAAAAGCCAACCCACCGATTATAACCGCGGCAATGGCTATACCGACACCCAGGATCACCAGGACAAGTGCAAAGAAAAGGAGTACGCCAATCAGCAATCCTGGTGCAAAATCGTCATCTTCATTCACTATGACCTGCTCAGGGCTGTTTGGGGTGACTGTTTGTGTAGGCGTGATTGTTGGCTGAGCGGTAGCCAAAAGTCGACCGTTCATGTTCGTCACGGCTCTGGCAGGCTGCTGCGACCCGAGTGTCGTGATCGCTCCAACAACCAGTAAAGTCACCGCCAGGCAAGGTAAGATAGTTTTGTTCATCGTTGAGTTCCAAGTTTATAGGTTGTCATCAGGAAAAAACACGACGTTATTATAAACGCTTACGGGCAAAGAAATAAGCTCTCGGGCCCTGGTATTCCACTTCCGGGTAAGGCTCTCTTTCGATCACATCCTCAACCTCAAAGCCGGCTGTGGCCAGATAGCCTTTCATATCGCCGGATGTAAAGAAATAAAAATCGACCGAGACCGGCTTACCCCACCACTCATCCATATGCTGGACACCATTGCCCAGGTGGATAGCCAACAACAGCATCCCATTTGGCTTGAGCACTCGTCTCAGCTCGCGGAGGGCCTCCACGACCTTGCCTTGGGGAATGTGGATGATCGAGTAAAAAGCAGCAATGCCTCCCCACGAATGATCAGCAGCATCCAGCCTCAGCATATCGCCTGCCTGAAACGCAATGTCCGGGTTGAGCTGTCGGGCCTTCTCGATCATCCCAGGCGAGATATCAACACCCAGCACATCTGCCCCTCGATCTTTCAGATAACGAGCAACCTCTCCTGGGCCGCAGCCCATATCGCAAATAGGGCCCAGCGATTTGACCTCCGTAGCCAACCGATCCAGTAGCTCGCGGTCTTTAGGCTTGTGCTCCAGCTCGTGGAAGCACTTCTCTGCATACTCTTCGACAATCCGGTCATAGCTGCCTTGTGGATCGTGCTTGTGTTGGATCATCGATGTCTCTCCTCACTTTAGCTGATCTTATTATGCAACAGACAAGAAATATTTGATATTAGACATTATCACAGTTTAATTTGGATATCTTCTCAATAAAAAGGGGTAGAGGCACGTTGTTCAACACCTTTTTATGCGTAAAAACGTCGTGACAGAAACATTGTTCCTCGGTAACTATTCAGTTATTGGTGCCGGCTGCTTGACAGTTTTGGGTGACGAGTGATGAGTGATGGGTGATGAGTTTTAGTTTACAACTAACAGCTAATAGCTAATCGCTAACCGCTGAATAGTTACGTTCCTTGAATGATTGAGAAGATACCCAGGATGGGCGGAAGGGGACAGGACACAGGGTGGCGAGACCAGGAGTATGGCAGGCGTATGGCAGCAGTATGGCAGCAGTATGGTAGCAATAGCGTGTGTAAGGAGCGCCATTTGACCTCACCCCCACGGTGCCGGCGTATCTTCTCAATGATCCGTCAAGCTCATTCTTGGTGATCAGTGATCAGTGTTTAGACGCAAATCACAGGTCGACGGTCGAAAAACCAAGAACTACCCCAAGTTATTGAGAAGATACTAATTTTTTCTACCCAAAAGATATCGGGTTTTTGGTGTTATTGCCCTTCAGAAACTTAAATCATGATAATGTCTATTGTAATGGGGAAGGTCAGCTCAGACAGACAGAGAGCGTGATAGCGTTGACATTCGCCTTGCGGTGTTGTATACTGGTTTACAGCATAAACCAGTATACGGAGCGAGAGATGTCGGAGATATCTACGCAGTTGTTGTCAGTTAACATGAATAACTTGAAGCGTCAAGCTGTACGTTCCTGGTGGGCTGATGGATTGTGGGACTTTGCGATGGGCATTTTCTTTGGGTTGTTGGCTGTCTGGTCTTATTACCTGATGCGAGTCATGTCTTTTCCCTCATGGACATGGCCCTGGCCATTTATCACCAATGAGCCAATCAATCCGATGCAGAATGAGATCACTCTCTGGATAATCGGAGGAGTGATTGTTCTGGCCGGCTACACCTGTGGCGCGTATTGTGCTGTGCAGGCTCTTCGATCTTATTGGTTGGCACCCATCCAGGGAGAAGTTCATCACCCTTTTGGATTATCTCTTGAAAAGCGTGTGTGGATCATCTATCTCGTTACATTTGTTGCCATTACCGGTCTGTATAGTTACCTGAATATGCTGCTCTTGGGACAGATGCGCTATTTTAGCGCGACCTTTGCCGCAGCTCCTGCCGGGATGCTCTTTACTGTCGGGCTGACTTACCGGATCCGGCGATACCAATGGGTAGCTGTGTCAGGTTTGGCAATATCGATAGGACTGGAGTGGTTTGTCACTACGCCATCCGACTATATGCAAGGTCCACAACATTTCCTGGATGTACCGGGCATCCCTGGCAATCCGGCCATCCCGTTGCTGGTCTGGTTTGCACTCTGTCTGGTCAGTGGCATCATTGCATTGCATCGAACGCTTCGGAGTTCTCATGTCAAACAAGACTGAGCCGGACTATACTTACCTCTCCGATATTGATCGGCTGATCCATGAGCCTGCCCGGTTGGCGATCATGGCTGTGTTGTCAGGGTGTGAGAGCGCCGATTTCCAATTTCTGCTGCGCACGACGGGTCTCAACAAGGGCAACCTCTCGGCGCAGGCTATCAAGCTAAGCGAGGCTGGTTATGTCGATGTTGAGAAAGGCTTCCGAGGACGAACACCCTATACACTTTATCGATTAACCCCTTTGGGCAAAGGAGCATTGGAGTATTATCAATCGCTCATCAAAAACACCTTGAGGCGATTGGGAAAGCCGGGAAAATGACCCAATGGGGCAAATCGAAACATCATACAGCCCCACACCAATTGGGGTAGGGCTGTATGATGTCATATCATGGTTAGATACTGTTGGTTTGAAACATAATCCCAGTGAAGATTACCTCCCAGGCGATTCTCCGAGAACGGGGAACTATGTGGGAGGTGTTACGTCATCAGTGGAGCCGATCTACCGGCAAGGTTTCTGAGACTCCACATACGGTAAACGGTGAGGTCAAGAAGCTGTTTACGGTAGCATTGGTCGTATCTGCGCCGGGTGTGTTGGGGCCGGTTCGCGCACCCCACCAATTGTCATCGACATCCAGTACACCGAGAGGAAGCGCGACTTCAACATCGTAGCGATCAGGGCTGCCGGTTGTGTTTCGATAAATGCGACTACAGACAATCTTGATCGATCCGGTGAATGTTGCAAATACGGCACCGCCAAAACCATCGGCGCTGTTGCCGGTGATGGTGCTGTTGCTGACCTGCATGATCCCATCTCCCATATTGGCAAGCCCACCGGCATATCCATTGGCATGATTGTTGGCAATAGTGCTTGATACGATGGTGGTTGTGCCTCCGGCAACACCACCGCCGCCGGAATAAGCCGTATTGCCAGAGATCTTGCTATTGCTGATCGTCAAGGTGCCGTGGTTGAGGATTCCGCCACCAAATCCGCCATAGAGAGCATTGCTGGTGTAAGCAACATTAGCAGTGACGACAACATTGGCGAGATTCAGTGTCCCGTCGTTGAGAATGCCGCCCCCGCTGCCACGATCGGCGGTTCTGCCGTCACGGATGGTCAAGCCGGAAATGACAACTGAGCCGGAAGAGATATTGAAAACCCGGTCGGCATTACCCCCACTGATGGCCAGGCGCTTCGCGCCTGGGCCGGCAATCGATAGATTCTTGTCGATGCTGATCTCGCCGCCGGTCAGCGCGATCGTCCCCTTTACGCTGAAGGTGATCGTGTCACCGGAGCCTGCCACTTCCACTGCGTCCCGCAGCGAGCAATCGCCGTCGGCGCACGAGTGGTCGTTTTCGTCCACCAGCGTATCGACCTCCAACGCCGCCGCATGCGCGACAGGGGTCAGACTGAACAGCATCGATACTAACAAGACCGTCAAAGCTAATCGAAGTAAGTAAGAACGTTTCATCATGCATCTCCTTGAAAATAGTGACGGGTGAAGAGTGGCAAGTGATGAGCCAAAAGCTGTTTTCATCCCCATTGGTGAGCTTTTTGCTCATCGACCACTCCATACCAACTGGGGATTATGTTCGACTACCTGAATAGTTGATACAGATTGAAATGTTTGAAGTAGACGCGAGCAGGCGGCAGGCCGGTAAAGACTATCTCCTGGGTGGTGCCACCGATATCCGGGCCGATGTTGACCTGGTATTCACCGGTCGTGAGCACGTAGACCTTGACCGGTATGCGGCACTTATCAGTTCTGGCTACCTCGGTGTTCTTAGCAGGACGCTTGGGAGATTCATCGAACATCTCCTGGGTGACAATGAGCTCCAGCGCCCCATTTCCAAAAGCGTCCATGCAGTAGACATGCAGATCGGGCTTGCCTTTATCGTCCACGCGAGGATAGAGGATGGCATAAGAGTCGCCATGCAGCCAGTTGATCCGGTCATCGGGTGGCCCACCGGCGACACCACAGGCTGCGTCGGGCGAAGTCAGAAAGCTGCTTACCGTGGCATTGGTCGTGTCTGCTCCGGGGGTGTTGGGGCCAGTTGCGGCTCCCCACCAGTTATCATTCACTTGCAAGACACCCTGAGGGATCGCGACCTCAACATCATAGCGATCGGGGCTGCTCGTCGTATTCCCAGAGATGCGACTACAGACAATCTTGATCGATCCGGTGAATGTTGCAAATACGGCGCCGCCAAAACTATCGGCACTATTGCCCGTGATGGTACTGTTGCTGACCTGCATGATTCCCCCTGCCATGTTGGCAAGCCCGCCCGCGTATCCATTGGCATGATTGTTGGCAATAGTGCTTGATACGATGGTTGTTCTGCCGCCTGCGATGCCACCACCGTAGGAGTCGGCCGTATTGCCGGAGATCATGCTATTGCTGATCGTCAAGGTGCCGGAATTGAAGATTCCACCGCCAACACCGCCACTGCCATTGTCTTCGACAGCATGGTTGGCAGTGATAGTGACATTGGCAAGTCGTAATGTTCCACCGTTATCGACACCTCCTCCGCTGGTAGCTCTGCCATCCCGAATGGTCATCCCAGAAATAAAGACCGCGCCGGAAGAGATATTGAAGACCCGGCTAGCGCCTCCTCCGCTCACGGAAAGGCTTCCCGCGCCAGGACCGGCAATCGACAGATTCTTGGCGATGCCGATCTCGCCGCCGGTCAGCGTAATCGTTCCATTTACGCCAAAGGTGATCGTGTCACCGGAGCCTGCCACTTCCAC
>JAFGLD010000163.1 GCA_016928235.1 Anaerolineae bacterium
CCCATCCAGAAGCTGGCCGACCAGGTGGCGGCGGTGTTCGTCCCGGTGGTGATCGTGGTGGCTCTGATCACCTTTGCCGTCTGGATGATCCTGGCGCCGGAGGTGGGCTTCGTTGGGGCGCTGATCCGGTTGGTGGCGGTGCTGGTCATCGCCTGCCCCTGCGCCATGGGGTTGGCCACACCCACTGCCGTGATGGTCGGGACGGGGAAGGGGGCCGAGAACGGCATCCTATTCAAGTCGAGTACGGCGTTGGAGACGGCCCACAAGCTGACGGCGGTGGTGCTCGATAAGACTGGGACGATCACCAAAGGGCAGCCCACGGTGACAAACGTGGTTGTTGGGGCAGCCCAGACAGAGGCCGATGTGCTGCGCATCGCCGCCAGCGCCGAGCGTGGGTCGGAGCACCCGCTGGGTGTGGCGATTGTCGAGGCAGCTAAGGCGCAGTCGCTGGCCCTGGCCGAGCCGCAGGGCTTCCAGAGCATCGCCGGGCAGGGCATTAAGGCGGAGGTCGATGGGCGCAAGGTGCTGCTCGGTAATCTCAAGCTGATGGAGGCCGAGCAGGTTCACCTGAACGGCATGAAGGTCGATGCCGATCGTCTGCAATCCGAAGCCAAGACCGCTATGTGGCTGGCCATCGATGGGCAGGCGGTGGGTCTGATCGCCGTGGCCGATACCATCAAGGAGGGCAGCCGCGAGGCCATCGACGAGATGCACCGGCTGGGTCTGCACGTCGCCATGATTACCGGCGATAACCGCGCCACCGCCGATGCCATCGCCAAAGAAGCAGGTGTCGATACCGTCTTCGCCGATGTGCTGCCCGCCGATAAAGCCGCTCATGTTTTGAAGCTCCAGGAGCAAGGCTATGTTGTCGGTATGGTGGGTGATGGCATCAACGATGCGCCTGCCCTGGCTCAGGCCAATGTTGGGATCGCCATCGGCACGGGCACCGACGTTGCCATGGAGGCCGCCGATGTCACCCTGATGCGCGGCGACCTGCGCAGTGTGCCGCAGGCGCTTCGGCTGTCTCGGGCTACCATCCGAACCATCAAAGAGAACCTGTTCTGGGCCTTTGGCTACAATGTGATCCTGATCCCCATCGCTGCGGGTGTTCTGTACCCATTCCGTTGGGCGCCCGATATCCTACGCCAGCTCCACCCCATCCTGGCTGCTTTTGCCATGGCCTTCAGCTCGATCAGCGTGGTGGCCAACTCGCTGCGGTTGAGGCGGAAAAGGGTGTAAAATAGAGCCTCAGACAACATCTCAGCAATGATCATCGAAGGCATATGCTGTGCCGTCAGGCCCATATTTGGCGGATGTTGTATAATCGGAGAGGATCAGGTCTGATCCTGTCCTACATCGATTATTTTGAAGAGGCTCGCAATGTTCGCTTATATGGAAAAATACCGCCTGCTGGAATCAATAGAGATCAACCGGGCAGCCTGGGACGCGCTGCTGTCGCAGCTCCAGCCGGAATATTTGGAGATCACCTTAGAAGGCGGAACCTGGACGGTCAAGGACATTGTTGCACATGTGATGTGCTATGAAGGGTGGGTTGGCAGCCAGATTTACCCGGCGTTACGCGAACATATTCCGGTCCCGCCTGAAGATGTCGACCTGACCGATTCTGATCAGCGTGACGAGTGGTATTATTGGCTCCATCATGAACGATCAATAGAAGATATCCTGGCTGAGGCAAGCTGGTACTTTGGCATGTTGTATGAAGCAGTCAGCGCCTGCTCGGAAGAAGATCTCAATGAACCCGTCCGCCTCAACGAGTTGTACGAATTAGAGATGACAGACTGGGAAGATACAACAGTCGATCCATTATGGCCGCTCTGGAAGTGGATCGCTTTTAACTCCTACGAGCATTATCCTCAGCACATTATCTGGCTAAAACTATGGTTTGATATGCAACTAGGATTATATGCTCCCCCCGGAATGTAATCCTGGATATTCCCATCCTGCATCAGCATGATAGATGTCGATGCCTGACTCCCAAATGAAAAGGCAGAAGTTATGCGTATAGCTATCTTTGGCATTGGCGCGATGGGATGTTTGTTCGGCGCACGGCTGGCCCCTCACGCTGATGTTACTCTCATGGGGCGCTGGCCCGATCAACTTGCCAGACTGCGAAGCCACCCTCTGCGCGTCATCACCAATCAGGGCCAGGAGCGTGAAGTTGTCGTCAACGTGATGGATTACAGGCAGGCTGTCCACGAGTTGTCTTTATCGGGCATCGATGTCATCCTCATTCTTGTCAAATCGAGCCAGACGGCGCAGGCAGCGGATCTCGCGGCACAGGTTCTCCGACCAGGTGGGCTGGCACTCACCCTGCAAAACGGCCTTGGTAACCTGGAAATCATAGCCGAGCAAGTTGGCTCAGATCGCTCGGCGCTCGGTACGACTACCCTGGGCGCGGCCATCGATGAGCCGGGGGTGCTTCGCGAAGGTGGTCTGGGTGTCACACACCTGGCAACGCGCTCCACTATCCACATGCAGATGCAGGCTGTTGCGATGTTGTTTGAGCAAGGTGGGTTGCATACGGAACTGGTTGATGACGTCAGCCCGTTGGTATGGGGCAAACTGGCAATCAATGCGGCCATCAACCCCTTGACTGCTCTGCTGCGTGTATCGAATGGTGCGTTGCTTGCGTCAAGCTATGCGCGGGGGGTGATGGGCGATGCTGCTCGCGAGGTGGCGGCGGTGGCGGCGGCAAAAAAGATCTCTTTGCCGTTTCTCGATCCGGCAGCCCGGGCGGAAGAAGTGGCACGGTTAACCGCTCACAACCGGTCATCGATGCTGCAAGATGTTCTGCGAGGCGCGCCAACCGAGATCGATGCGATCTGTGGCGCGATCGTGCGTGAGGGTGAGATGGCTGGCGTCTCTACGCCGATCAATGCAGTGCTTTACCGGTTGGTCAAAGCATTGGAAACAACGACGGGAACGACAATGAATACCAATGTTTGATCTATTTCATCGATGAGCTATAACCCTACTCTGACCGATGATAGCGATAAAAAGCCCTGAGGACATCAGATCAGAGCCTCAGGGTCAAGAAAATGGAGCAGAGCAAGCCGTAACCGAGATCACATGTTCATGAACTCGACAAAAGCTTTGTTGAATTCCTGGGGGGTATCCCACATGACGAAGTGACCGGCGTCGGGGATCCAGACATCTCTTGCGCCAGAGATGTGTCCGCGGAAATACTTAATCTCATGTGGGCTCACAATGACATCGCGGCCGCCGTAAATACCCATCGACGGGATTTTGATCTCACCCAAGCGGGAGGTCAGGTTGGTGCGCCGTAGAGATCGGATGCTGGAGAAGAACGACTCGATGGTAAAGCCCTCAGCGTTTTCCATCGTCATCCGGTAGAATAAATCGGGGCTGGGGCGGGACACAAATGGCGACCACAGCCGGATAAACAATCGAAGCACAGGGGTGGTCTCACCTGCCAGCATGACGCTGGCAACCAGTCGCGTTCCAGCCAGGTGTAAGAAGAAGCTCAGCGAGCGACCATCAACCGGCGAGCCGACAACGGCAACCTTCTTGACACGCTCGGGATATTTTAGTGCCACTCCCAGTGCTGTTGTTCCGCCCATCGAATGCCCCATCACCGGCACCTTGGCTATTCCCAGCGCATCCATAAATTGAGGAATCAACTCGACGAAATCAGAGACCTCAAAGCTCTCACGGCGATCCTTTTCTGATTCACCAAAGCCCCACAAATCGGGAGCATACATGCGGTATTGACCGGCAAAGGTCTCGATGGTGCTGCGCCACGTATTCCAGGCTTGCGTCCAACCGTGGAGCAAGATCACAGGTGGGCCAGAACCATAGACTTCATAGTGAACCAGTCCTTGATTGGTAACAATCGAGGGCACGGATGCCTCCTACAAAGATAATGCCCCTTGGCGGGGCCCATTATCGAATGGGTCAGGTTTGAATGCTGATGCCGAGGACTGACTGCTTACAAAAGGTAAGTCCACCAATGTGGACTCCCTCACAAGACACCAACAATGGTTGGGAGAACCAGACAATGTCGACTACTCTTCGTCCATCTCTTCGAGGATCGAGTAGAGCAACTCCAACAAGACGTTCTTGACGGTTTCCTTCTCCTTGGCAACGCAGGGCAGCATCTTGACGCCCTCTTCGAGCTTCAGCGCAATGCGCAGATCGTCGAGCGCCCAGGCGTCGGGCATGTCCTGTTTGTTGGCAGCCACAACATAGGGTGTCGGCGCATAGGCGCGGAATGTCTCCAGTATTTGCCTGGCTTCGCGAAATGTCTCTGGGCGAGCACTATCTACCAGGACGACAAATCCGAGCATCCCCTCGGCCAAGATCTCCCACATGAAGTCGAAACGGCGCTGGCCTGGCGTTCCAAACAGATAGAGAACCAGGTCATCATCGACGGTAATACGGCCAAAGTCCATTGCCACAGTGGTTTGATCTTTGACACGCTCTGCCTCAGATGAGATTTTCCGCTCAGTTGCAACAACATCGATCTCACTGATCGACCCGACAAACTGGGTCTTACCGGAGTTAAAAGGACCGGTGATGACCATCTTAACAGTTTGTGTCTGCATGTCACCTCACTCGTTCAGGCGCATAAACGGCCCATTATGACATCATGATAATAAAAACGTGCACATTCTCTGTCGGTAGATAAACCGGCCCGGTCAGTCGGCAGGCATACTCTGAAAATGGTTGATCAAGCGGCTGACCAGTGCAACTTTCTTCGATTTGTCTTCGGCTGAGAGTTGCTCACGCTTGCGAATTTGAACCAACTCTACCAACCCGGCTTCTCTCAGACTACCAACTACTCGACGGATCTGCTTGTCGCTCATATTGCAACTCTTGGCGATCATGCGGATTGTGTTCTCAGGCTTGATGAAGTTAATAACGCGCCACTCGTCTTTGTTGAGTTGAAGTTCTTTCATCTTGACCTGGGGGCGCTCAGTAAACTTGAGGTGAATATCCAGGCTTGGTATTTCTTCCTCAAGCTGTTCGTCAAGCTTCTGCACCCGCGCGATCTGGACAATGATGTTCTCCAGATCAAGCGGAACTGTGATACGGTCGTCCCCTGGCTGGCGTTCCGGCTCAAAGGCAAAGATGCCTTCTTTCCAGGCCGCAAATTGGTTGACAGCTGCCAGCGCATGCTTTTTGATGCTTTGAATAATCTCCGACTGGGAGACATATCCCTTTTGGATCAATAACAGGCCAAGTTGCTTGTCACCTGTTTGTTGTGCCCGCTTGGCGAGTGCCGCCGCTTGCTCCTTTGAGATCCGACCAGATCTCTGGAGTACTGATGCCAGTGTTCCATCCGCTTCACCAACTGCTACGAAGACCAACTTACCATCTTTGAAAGCAAGATTAGCCTTGACTTCTTTCCGGTCAATAGCTAGCGTGCCTGTCTTTTTAGCCAGGCTAACGAGGTTAAGAATTTGAGTTGGGCTGAAATCCTTGAGATTGCCTCTCATTTTTGGGTCCCATAAATCTTATCAAGATCTAACAACTACCAATAACGATAGCATTTTTCCATCACCTGGGGCTTAGTATACACATGGAGCAATGTCGAGTCAACTACGCTTCATCAACTGGTACTAATGTACATCCTCTATCGCTTTGGCTTGTGTTCTTGATGCCGGGACTTGTTATTCCATATGAATGGTTCATGATTGTTCGGTGTTGTCTGACAACTGCGAATTCAAATCTGTTGAGAATAGCCAAATGCCAATCAAATAAGAAAGTGCGAACTATAGCCATAAACATCGAATTTGTGATTCTTCTCTCAAACTTGAAAACTTGTACACCCTATTTGGCTGGAAAGTGTTATAATTCACAATCGGCTTCAGTGGCATAGCAATGACATTTCGCGGCATAAGTAAATCCATCGTTGAGGCTGCTGTGAAATGCTCAGGCAGTTGGGCATGAAAGGTTTCTCTAACTTGGGGTTTATTTGCGCCCAACCACACAAGATGGTCAGTCAGACAACCCTGGAACGGACAAAATCAAGGAAGTGACTGACTAAAGCAATGATGAAGCCGGAAGGCCATTTGGCAACACTGCTGCATCGATTGTCCTCACATAACACAAACAGGAGATTTGATCATGACACAAGATACCCACAAACGCCTTGTCATCCCTGGTCCTGTCGAGGTGCGCCGCGAAGTCCTCGAAGCTCAAACTGCTTGGATGATTGGTCACCGGGGAGCAGCTTTTTCTGACCTTTTTGCCCGGTTACAAAACAAACTCAAGCAAGCTTTTTTGACCAATAGTCGAGTGATCGTCAGCGGCTCGTCAGGCACAGGACTTTGGGAAGGTGCAAGCCGTTGCTGCATACGCGATGACCATAAGGCATTGCATCTGGTTGGTGGTGCATTTAGTGACAGATGGGCCAAGATTAGCCAGTCAAACGGCAAGCAGGTCGATGTACTGGAAGTTGAATGGGGACAGGGTTTTACACCAGAAATGGTCGCCGAGGCGCTCAGGAATGGCCCTTATGATGCTGTATGTGTTGTCCACAACGAGACCTCGACCGGTGTTACCAATCCACTCAAAGAGATCGCCGAAGTGGTACACCAACATGAGGAGACACTTCTCTTGGTCGATACCGTCAGTAGTTTCCTGGGTGCTGAGTTGCGCGTGGATGATTGGGGTGTTGATGTTGCTCTGACCTCTTCACAAAAAGCTTTTGGACTACCTCCTGGTATTGCCTTTGCTGCTGTCAGCGATCGCGTACTGGAGCGCGCTGCTCAAATTCCCCATCGTGGCTACTATTTCGATTTCATTGAGTTAGACAAGTCGTTGCAGAAAAATAATACACCCTCAACACCTCCTATCGCATTGATGTTTGCAGGAGATAAGCAGCTTGATGATATCTTGGCCGAGGGGTTGGAAAATCGTTGGAAGCGTCATCTTCAGATGCGTGATCGGACCATTGCCTGGGCTGAGCAGCAAGGACTTGGCCTTTTTGCCCCAGAGGGTTTCCGATCCCCGACTGTCACAGCAGTTGCGAACACACGCAACGTCGATGTGGAAGAGATGGCAAAGTTTATGAGCGGCAAAGGCTTTACTATCGACAAGGGGTATGGCAAGGTTAAGGGTAAGACCTTCCGGATTGCTCACATGGGCGACATGCAGCCGGAGATGCTGGAAGAAGTTCTGGCTGGATTGGGTGAATTTCTGGGATCTTGAATGTAATGACATTGTAACCTGGCAGCAGCAAGACAGTGTTTTGAAATAAGATCATAGAAGCCTCGCATTTGCGAGGCTTCTATGATCCATTCCACATTCAGGAAACAAGTTGTTGAGTAGCTTCTCAAAAAAGGGGCGCGTGTCGGCGTGTTTTGTGCGTAAAAATATTGTGCAAGAGATGTTTCCTTAAGGAGATACGTTCTTAAGACGAACAACAACATCACTAAAAACATTACCGATAGTGGGGCCAAATATCATAAGAATGACGATAACGACCACAGATACAAGAATGAGAATAAGTGCATATTCAACTAGTCCCTGTCCCTCTTCACACGGAACGAATAACATGATCAAGCTCCTTTCTACCAAAATAAATAAGATAATATCATTTCTCCCATCCATCCCCATTTGAGCTTATGGGACAAATTTTATTGAATCGAACAGTACATGAACACAAGATGGTTATGGGCAAAAGTCCATAACCAAAATATGTACCGATGTTAGTTTGCCGATCTGCCTATGCTTGATCTTACCCGTTAGGACTTTAATAGAAGGGGCAAGTTATGAATCAACAGGTTGCAACAGATAGACAGTTGGTAAAGGCCAAACTAAAATCTCCTATATCTGTAGACTCAACAGATCAGTCCCTTTATTATTCTCACATTATAGCATAGGTTTTCTATGGATTATTTTCGTTAACCTGGTTTTGTTATCAAAGCGCAATGTTGCAGGATTTCAAATCACGGTTGTCCAGGGGTAATTTGAGAGTTGATTCTCTGGACAGTTGGTTAAAAAGCTGTTGGTAACTGGCAGATGAGACAGCACCGGCAGAAGAGGAATCGATGTTCCTGGAAAGGCTATAGATATGACGCACAGCGAGGGAATGCTACAAGGGTTTGATGATGTCAATCTTTTCTATCAGTGTTGGCGACCAGAGAAAAAAACCAGATCTGTACTGGCCATTATTCATGGGTTTGGCGAGCACAGTGGTCGCTATGTGAATGTGGTGGATCACTTTGTGCCATGTGGTTATGCTGTCTATGGCTTCGATTTGCGTGGACATGGGCGCTCCCTTGGTCAGAGAGGGCATATCAACAGGTTCGAAGAATTTAGAGGTGATGTTGCCGCGTTCGTGCAGATGATTGCTCGCCTGGAACCGGAGATCCCCATTTTCCTGTGGGCGCACAGCCTGGGAGGAATGATCGGACTGGCTACTATTCTTCATCATCCACAAGGGCTGCATGGCGCGATCATCAGCGGCCCGCTGTTGAACCCAGCTGGATCGGCCAGCCCCCATATGATCTATCTATTACCCATAAGTCGGACTTCGCTCTTTAACAAGATACCAAATAGCAGCATAATCATGAAGGCGCTGCCAGCCGCGCCAGA
>JAFGLD010000164.1 GCA_016928235.1 Anaerolineae bacterium
CCAAGATAGAAGTGCGACATATCGAGCCTTACCCAGAGGGGCATTGGTGGAGTAGGGGGTAGCGGTTGCTAACCGGCTTTATCACCTACTATTTGGTGTTGGTTCAAGAACTCGGAGTGGTCTTCAATAGCTTTCGAAGAACTCTCCGTACGACAGACACATCGTGACTTACCGGAACCAAGGAGAGCTGTCCTATTTCGTACCGAAAAAGACTTTTTGGGGTCTTGGAGCCTCCATTTCACGCATAGAACCTGTACCAAATCTCGGTGGTTTGCTGCGGATGTCTAGTTTCTGGTCAGAATAGGACACTTGCGTCGATAATATACGCATACCAGAACAAGGCCATTCCTTTGTGGTTTGGTGTTTTTGAGCGCAAAAACGGCCTACAGCATATCACCGCTAAGGTGCATCGGCAGACGCCAAATCACCAGAATCGGGCAAATTCAGCCGGTAAGCAACTGATGCGCGGTCTTTATCCCGAGATTCAATTACGCTGATATGAACTTGTGATTTCTTGTAGTCGAATTCTGGTATGCTCTTTTCACGGCGGAAACCCTGGCGGAACGCAGGGAGGGTGCCCTTAGAAACAGATCGGAGAGTGTGCCATGCTTGATGCCCGGCTCGATAAGCTTGCCAAGATTCAGTTGCCGCTCCTTATAGGTGTCGTAGTCGTAGTCTCGACCATCTATCATCATCCCACAATCCCGATCCCTCCCTCGATGCCTTTTCTAACCTATGATATTCTCGTTTCGCTTCTTGTCGCCCCCCTGCTGTATCACTGTTTCAAAGTCATGGGGGTTGTACAGGGGCTCCTACTGTTTTTTACCGTCGTGATATTTGCAGGAGGTATGGAGGCTTTGTGGGTATTTCTGGGTAAGCTAGGGATATTGGGAGATGCCTATGATTACCCTATGGGCGGTTTGTGGTTCCTGGGTATCCCTCTCTACATTGCCGTAGGCTGGTTCATCTGGATACATGTGTTTTATTTCCTGGTCAAGCAGTTGTTTCCACGGGCGACACTACTGGCAGTATCCTGCCTGTGCGGCTTGATGGCGTTTTGTGTCGACATCTGGATGGACCCGGCTGTCGTCAATTCCTTCTTGGTCTCGAACTCGCCTAACATTTGGGACTGGGCAGAGACAGCTGCACCGAAGTTGTTCACGGTGCCGCTTTCCAACTTCGTTGGGTGGTTTTTGATAGGCGCGTTCGTGGTCTACACATATGAGATCAGCTGGGGGCAGATCAAGACGATGAGCAGTCACCCCTTCCGTCAAGTCTTTGCCCGGCTGGCCGCGGGGTGGATCCTTTTTGTCGTGGTGACAAAAGCCATTCAGATTGGTCTTGAGGCTCTTCTTCCCAACCTAGATCTATTCCCCTTGGGGTTGGAGTCGGGTGGATCACTGACACCGGTTCAGATTGTCCTCCTTGTCATCACGCCAATCTTGGTTGTGACTTGCCTGGTCGCATCGATCTGGCGGGCAGTTCACGACAAGGAGAGCCGCAAGGATATCTTTCTGGTATTGGGTTTCACTGCCACTCTGGGGGTAGACTTGCAGATGGCGTATGCATTGCAGTTGGCTTTCCCCAGCACCTTCCTGATCTATCTTGTCGTGTTCCCGACGTTGTTGCCATTAGGGATGTTGCTGTATTACCTGATCAGGCCAGTGGAAACCTCTGGCCTCCAGAATACATCCCAAGCATCTCCTTGATGAATGTAAGCTCGTTCGCACATTCGAGGAAAGACACCTGTTAGAGCCAAGAACAGGCGGTCTTCGCCTCACAGGGTTTAATCCGGGAAAATCCCCGCTACGGATATTCTTCACAATCGGCCGGGCTTTTTATGCGTAGATTCCGAGGCTGGTATCATTTCTCCCTTCAATTGTGGACTTGTCAGATTATCCTGAATGAGCAAGAAACAAGCCTCAAGAGTGTTCCTTCATTGGTTTCTATACGTAAATTGAGGACTAATCTGTGAAATTCTTCCGTTACGGGGAAAATCCCGGAAAAAGCCCCGTGACTCGTTATTGAAGATCCGGTGAATCTGATGGCTTGTTTCTCTGAATGCGAATGGCCATGAATTTCCTGGTTGGCATTTCAACACAAGTTTGCCCGGTAGCGATTTCCGCCACAGTCTCGATGGTCATGTTCCAGGTATCAATCAGATCGATGCGGTAGTTGTCGTCCTGCAAGTTGAAATTGCGCGAGGCAGGCTGATGCATACCAAAATAGAACAGGTAGTAACCGCTGTCAGAGTTATATCCGCCGGCTTCATTATTCCAGCCGCCCTCAGCGATGACCTTATCTCCACTACCTTTGTGGGCACCAAACAGGCTGGCCAGGGGCTCTGGAGCCATCAGGTTGAGGAATTCCATGTCTGCTTTCTCAACGGGGGTGAGCACAGGCGCTTGCTCGAAAATCTGGCGCAGAAAAGCAATGCGCGGCACGCTTTCACCATGCAGTTGGCCGCCCTTCGACCACCATAACACATTTTCCTGGTTGACATAGGTTTCGCCGTGACCTACATACCCGCCCTGGACAAATCCCAGCCAGAAGCGTAGAACCATCTCTTCCGGTGATAAGTCACCCCACACCATGGAAACATTGCCCTCATATCCGCACTCGTCGATCACTACCGGCTTGCCATATTTTTTCAGCCAGGAGGGTACTCGACTGATGGCATGATGCTGGATGCTGCAGTGGGTCACCCAGGGTTTGGTGTGATCGTAGAATGAGCCGCAGTTATGGATCGAGCGTAGGTGATTGTAGGGATCCAGGCTCTGGACCAACTGGAAGTAGTGATCCCAATCTTCCATTGTCCTGCCTTTCATCAGGTCGTATTCGTTGGCAAACGACCACCACAGGTTGCGGAAAGCCGACAGCCGAGCCACCAGGTAGCGCAAATAGCAGTCGTTGACCTCAGCGGGCATGTGGTCGAACCCCCATGCGCCATTATCATAGGGATGGAAGAGGATCAGGTCAGCTTCGATGCCCCACGTACGCAGGTCGAGGATACGCTTTTCCAGGTGTTGGAAGTACTCCGGGTTGAAGCGGTTGAAATCCCAGCATTTGGGCGGCTCAACGTTACGATTGTTGCTCAGCAGGTCGGGTTTCCGCGATTTGGCGACTACCTCAGGGAACGGATAGCTGGGCGGCTCATTGGAGTTGAATAAGTAGCGCTTCGGAAACACACACATGCGCATCTTGTTGAAGGCGGTTTCCTTCAAGGTCGCTAACGTTTGTTCTTCCAGTTTGTCGCCCTGATGCGTCCAGGCGTAGCAAGTCGTGCCAAAAGGGAAATAAGGCGTACCATCGGCATAGGCAAAATGGAACGTGTTGCATACATAGACCGGCCCATGGTTGCTCGCTGATGCTTCGCCACAGATGAATTCGCCAGTCTTCCCGTCAAGTTCGGGCCGGTTGCTTTTGGTAACATAGGTCCACTTACCCATCCGTGTTGGCATACAACGGATTTTGTAGCTTCCGTTCCCATCGTAAAATCCAGCGAGGTCAAGCATAGTATCTTTGCACTTAAATTGCGCGCTCAGTGTTACGTCAAGAAATGGGTTTCCACTATCCGGACCTTCGAGTGCAACCTCAAACATGCCCCACTGTTCAATATTGTTCACTAGCATACTCGCCTTCCTGGTTAAACTAGAGCGGATAAAGACTGAATACGCCTCATTTTAGGTCAACTGGTTTTCTTGCCTGATTTTCTCTCTGTGCACTGCTTACAATAGCTTTCAGTTCCCAAGAGGAAACCCAAGATTCACCCACTTCGCTGTGGTTTGAGTATGCTTGGAAACGCCAGTTGGCCTATTTTCGCGCGTATTCAGTCTCTGGTCTTTTCCCGCATTAGGCCTAAACGCAATACCCGTGAATGATTTGTCAGACTGCAACATCTTCCGTCGGAATTGCCGTAAAACATGCCTAATGTTGTGCAGAGCCGC
>JAFGLD010000165.1 GCA_016928235.1 Anaerolineae bacterium
CAGACGCCGGACGAATACTTGCCGCTCTTGTTGGAGATGATCCATCTATAGAGTCCAAACGCAATCTACGCACACTTGCCAAGAAGCATCGGCATATCCGTTGTGGTGGGCGGTATCCCTGAACGCCACTAAGCCTGTCCATAGGAAGATAATCAATGCAGAAGTATGTTGTCCGAGACTATCAAAAGGGATTCGAAGAAGATCAAGTCAGAATCGGTCTTGAAGTGGCTCGGAACTGGATCTGGCCGTATGCCTACAATCTCGCCGACCTGTTGCAGCTTCATGCTCAACCCGATTTCGACCCAACTACCCGGCACTATTGCTTTCTGGGCACGGAGATGGTTGGCTACATGTTCTCTGTCATTATGCCATCAGAAAGTGGTGTTGTCTCTACGGCCAATCTCGATTTCCCTCGTATGATGCCAGGACACGAACAGGCCGCCGAACTGCTGGTTCAAAGAGCCTTTGAGACGCTCAAGAGAAGGGGCGTTTCCCGCGTCGTGGGGAGAGTCACAACCATGTGCCCTGGTGACATCCGGTTGGCCGAAAGAGTGGGATTCTCCATCAGCGATTGGGGTTACAAAGTCTACTACTCCTACGACATGAAATGGGGTAGGCTCAACCTCCCTGGTGGTGCATCTGAGGAAGTAGACCCTCAAACAGACCTGGACGAATGTGCCCAGATCGCTGCCCGTTGGTACAGACGTCCACCAGAATGGTGCCGCGCTCTTCTCGTAGAATGGCATGAAGCGGGCCTGATCACGCATCTCGGGGTGCGGGAAGATGGGAAACTGGTCGCCGCCTGCATGGCTGCTCCCAACGCTGTGCGGCCATCAACAGCAGCAGTATACTACATCTACACACCCGATGAGTGCGGCCTGCGACCGATGCTGGCGAGAGTGGTGGACAAATGCGTCGATCGTGGCATTCACAATGTCATCGCTGACCTGGTCAATGAGCATCGGCAGTACGAACCTGTCTACCAGGAACTGGGCTTCAAGAAAGCTGCTGACTGGGCACGCTGCGAGAAGGCTCTTACCTGAGATAGCGCCAACAAGATTCCGCTGGGTCAGCACAGGTAGTGGAGCCCAACCTACGACTGCACCCGACCGGGCTATCGCGGTTGGTTGTGAAGTCGGCTGGGCCTGCTGTGGAGGTCTGTCGTGGAGGCTCGTCGCCCCAGCCGCCCGGCGGGTGAGCTGCTGGGTGTTGGGCTGGGGTGCAACACAAGATGGAAGTGTGATTTTGGCGAATGAAAGGTAGACAAATGACTGATGTATTTAAAATCGCCGACATTTTAGTATCGCATGCAGTACGAGTTCACGGCGACGAAATCGCCCTCATCGTTTATCATGGATCGTATGCGAGCGGCACAGCTACATCAACCTCCGACCTCGACATTTATTACGTCCCGGACGACGGCAAAGCGGAATCACTAAGCACCACTTTTGTCATCGGCGACCTGCCCTTCGAATTCGAGTGTATGCCATGGAAGGTTTTGGAGAACATTGCCAATGCCAAGTCAAGAAACCCCTGGGCAGTGTCAGCTTCCATGGTTGCGAACGCGAAGGTGCTTCATTACCGTGCGGACGCGGACCTGGAGCGCTTTAGTGCGTTGAAAGCGCGTATTGCCGAACTTACCCGGTCGGAAAGCCGTGGTTATATGGTCGAACGGGGGCTGGAGGAATTCAAGACAACCCTTTTTCAGTTGGGCCAGATGCGACTGGCGGTTGCATACAATGATATGCCAGGCCTACATTGGGCAGGATGGCAGTTTATCTGCAGCGCGGTCAATTGCCTGGCGCTGGTCAACCAGACATACTTTTCGAAAGGCTGGGGCGCAAATATGCCGCAGATATTGGCGATGCGGCAAAGACCCGCTGACCTGGAAACTATGCTAAACGGGATCTTGCAGCCCCAATCACCAAACCAGGTGATGGAACAAGCAGATCAATTGGCCCTGCAAGTCCGAAAAACTCTCCTGGCAGCACAGGCATCAGTCGCCGAACCAGCGGATGCAAAAGAGGCGTTTGTTGATTTTTACTTTGATGTGCATGAGTACAAGACCAAGGTGCTTTCTGCGTGTGAGCGTGGAGACAGGCTCACAGCAAGTGCGGCGGCTTTTGCTTTACAACAATTGATATGCGAGTTGATGAATAAAGTTGACAAAGGTTTTTTCGGCACAGATTTCAACTTGCTTGGTGAATATCTCGATGGGTATCAAAAGGCAGGCTTTCCGGATTTAACAATGTTCGCCGCGCAAGGCAATCTGCCTGCACTTGCCAGGCAAGTTCAGCGACTTGATGAAAAAGCCAGAGAATGGTTTACCAGCCGCTCCGTCGAACTGAATATTCTCGAAAGCGAGGCAGCACTACTCCAGCTTCTAGATCGGAGAGATCCCGCAAGAAATTGATCAGTGAACACGCGCATGGCAAAGGACAAGGAATAATCCATCAAAGAGAATTCGATTTGAGAAAGTAATTGCCATAGATGTAACTTGAAGGGAAAAAATGGAAACGAAATATAGACATACCCAATATGGGGCTTTAATGTTTATTGTTTTTTTGATAACAGGGATTCTGATCGCAGTCGTAGCTCTAAAGATACTTGCTGAAGACCGAGTTCCATCTGCCATTTTGATGCTTGGGGTTTATCTCTTGGGGCTTTTGATGTTTTACTCGCTCACAGTTGAGATATCGGAAGAGAAACTCAAATTCTGGTTTGGCATAGGTATTATTCAGAAGACAATCGCTCTGAGTGAAATTCAATCTACAAAAGAAGTAGAGAATCCCTGGTACTATTTTTGGGGGATAAAGGTGATCCCAGGCGGCTGGTTTTATGCGATCGCACCTGGGATTGCCGTGGAAATTGAGCTTAGAGATGGCAGAATAATACAACTTGGAACCAATCAGCCAAAACAACTTAATCAGGCTATAGAACAGAAATCGAAACCTAATCCTGCTAGCACCGTACGGGGCTAATCGCCCCGGAGGAGATTTTCGCAGGATGAATGCTCACAGGCAAATTGACACCACTTTTGACTTTAGGTCGGATACCCCGCTGACCATCTACGGTAAGAGCGAGACAACCAACATTCCCGGCCATATATTACGACAAATAGCGAGGGAAATAGTTGTTAAGCATTGGCCAGGTGTATAGGAATTGGAGTTGCCTATAGTCTATCGCCAAGCGCAAGATGCGGATAGCGCGTTGATGTACGC
>JAFGLD010000166.1 GCA_016928235.1 Anaerolineae bacterium
CAATATAGATGTTTTCAGGGTGTCATTCACCCTGCAATCCCTGTGATCTGCGATCTTTGGGCTACGATTTTAAACTGATCACTGATCGCTGAAAACTGATCACCTGTCAATGTTAAAAACTTGATCATCGAGTAACAGCCAACAGCGTATCGATCTTAAGTTGTCGCCTATGCTCCCCCAGATTATTGAGAAGATTCCCTTTACTCATATCTGAATCGCGCCGCGCCAAAGGCAAAGAATACCGCCGCCATCCCCAGCAGAACCGCCACCGGCACCAACACCGTCGACATCGATCCGCCGTAAAACATCAGCTCAGCGTAGGCATCCATCGCCCAGGCCACCGGCGAGATGTGGCCGGCCACCTTCATCCAGTCAGGGACGATCATCAACGGCCACCAGGCGCCGCCCAGAGGAGCAAGTGTCATCGACAGAAACGTCGCGACGCTGCCGGCCTGGCCTTCGGTTTTCAGAAACGTCGATACCGCCAGTGTCAGCGCTGTGACAGCCGCGACGAACGCCAGCATCACCACGACAATCGCCGGTATATCGCTGCCATAGCTGATGCCGATGATCGCGCCGACAGCAAAGATAATCCCATACTGGATCATGCCTATCGCCATGCGGGCTAACACCTTTCCCCCCAGGATCTGGGCCTTGGAAATTGGTGAAGTAACCAATCGCTGAAGCGTCCAGATACGGCGCTCCTGGATCAGCACAGCCAGCGCGGGGAAGATGCTGAACATAACATACATACTCCCCATGCCGGGCACCGATTGTCCGAACCCATTCCAGCCATCGTCTGAAGAAGTCTCTTCCCCGGCAGTCATGACGACATTCACTGTGATCGGCTCCTCGGCCCAGATCTCGCCGGCCCGATCGTAGACGGCGTCAGCGTAACCGGCCCGATCGGCATCATCCTTGAACCGGATCTCCTCAACCTCATCGATAATGTCGGTGCCCACCCGCGCGGCGACCCTCGCTCCGGCAAACTTCTGTGTCACTGCTTGAACGGCCTGGACGATGTACTGGGGCGAGCCGACATCCGGGTTAGCGCGGAAAGTGATGATAACATCATCGCCGCTGTCCAGGGCCGATGCAAACCCCAACGGTATCTCGATCAGGGCCAGTGATGTCTCCGCCGTCAGCCGTTCGACAGCCAGATCTTCATCGAGGGTATCGCCGTTCAGATCGCAAATATCGTCGTTATCGTTGTCCATCGGGCACAGCACCAGGTCAGCATTGGCCTCTCTCAGCGCGGCCAGATAATCGGCAGAAAGCGTTGTATCGTCTTCGTCGATCACATCGACAAGCAGGCTGATGTCGCCGCTGCCACCGCCGATCATACTGTTGGCAAACCCGACAATCAGGGTGAGCACCACAGAGACGATCAACATATTCGCCAGCACACCCCGATCTCTGAGTGTCAGTCTCAAATCGTTCCAGGCAATGGTTAGAAGAATACGCATGATAACCTCAGTTGTGAGTGACGAGTGATGGATGATTAGTTCTTGGTGATTAGTTTTACGTGATCAGTTTTATGCCGAAACCGACCATCGCGCGTTGCTCAATCGTCAACTGCTTGATCCATCACCCATCGCCTATCGCTTCAGATGTCCAATTGGCGATCAAAGAACCACAAGCCGATACCAAACATAACGGCTCCCAAGCCGATCAGGATCGCTACGTTGAGCAAGATATCCCCTCGCCCTACCGCCAGCCGGGTGAAGGCCTCGACGCCCCAATAATTGAGCGTAAAATAGGGAAGCAGTCCTACAACGGGAATACCCTGGATGGATTGCACCGGGAAAAAGGTGCCACCCATTGCTCCCATCAGCACAATCAGGGTGCTGCCGATCACATTGCCCTGTTCCTGAGTGCGAACAAGCCCGTTAATCAAGACCCCCAGCCCACCAGCTCCTATCGAAGCAGCTACCATCACCAGGAGGATGCTCAGGATGTCGGTGCCCCAGATGAATTTTAGCTCACCGGCCATCAGGCTGCCGATCAGGGTTAGCGCGAGAAAGAGGGCGACCAACTGAACCATGCAATTGACAAAGGTGCCGATCAGCTTGCCCAACAACACGACCAGACGCGGCGTGGGGCTAGCGAGCAGGCGCTGCAAGGTCCACTGCTGGCGCTCTCGTAACAGATCGTTGGCTCCGGCCTGGGCGGTAAACATCATGAAGAAAATGGCGTTGGCTGCTCCAAAATAGACCAGCGGATCAAAACCACCCGTGCTGCCCACCTGTTTTCCGGCGACGGTTTGCTGATCGAGACGCAGCGGCGCGTAATTGGGATCGAAAGCACAAGAGAAGTTGGGCTGGAACTTACCCGATGACATCGCCGCGCCCACTTGCATCCCGAACGTTGGATCGGAGGAAGCGAGGTCACCGATCACTTCAAAAGTGGCGGCCATAGTAATCTGCCCGGTGGCGATCTGGTTGGTGATCGACTCGGTGATATTGGCGATGATGCTCACAGCCAGCGGCGAGGCGCTGTTGCCGTAGACTTCAACCACTATCGGCTCGATGCTGGCGTGGTCGGCGCTGATGCTGACACGCTCGGTGAAATCAGCAGGGATGATGATGGCCGCGGCAACCTCGCCGGTATCGACGGCGGCCCGCGCCGCAACCGGGTCGTCCATCTCGACGGCATCGGTCAGGTCGAACAAGATATTGGTGGGTTCTTCATCGCTCTCTGCCGCATCGATCTTGTCACAGACCGGCAGATCGTCGCGGTCGCCGGCCCGGCTTCCTTCTTCTGCCGGGACCATCATGTCGATAAAGATCCGGCCGTAGTTGATATTCTCGTTGCCCTCATCCAGGTTGACAATCACGATGGGAATGTCGCGGACAGGCACATCGTTGCTCTCATCACCGCCCATGAATTGCCCCAAAGCCAGTCCGATAATGGTTGCCAGTGCCAGCGGTGTCACAATCATAATGAAGAAAAGACTGCGGTCGGTGTAAGTCTCGTACAACTCTTTCCAGGCCATCGTCAATATTTTGCGCATGGCTATTCCCTCAGATCACGGCCGGTCAGGAGCAAGAAGACAGCCTCCAGGTCGGGCTCATGGACAGTCACCGAAACCACATCCAAACCGGCATCGTTGGTGATGCGCAGCAGATCGGGCAGGGCTTTGCGGCCACGTTTGGCATAGATGGTGATCACCCCATCGATCATCGCGGTGCCTTCCTGCTCGCGGGCATCGTACAGCGCCTTAGTAACCCCTTCAACCTGGGTCTCGAACTGCTTCAGCAGGCCATCGACCTTCTGCTCGCCGACGCAGAACTCCAGCCGGTCTTCCTCCCCCACCTTCTGGATCAGCTCGCCAACGGTGCCCATAGCGATGATCTCACCGTGGTCGATGATGCCAACCCGGTCGCTTAGTTCCTGGGCTTCTTCCATCTGGTGGGTAGTATAAAGGACAGTCATGCTATATTCGTCGCGCAACCGGAAGACAGTATCGAGGATGCGGCGGCGGCTCTGCGGATCGACGCCAACGGTCGGCTCGTCCATGTAGACCAGTTTGGGTTTGTGCAGCAGCCCTGCGCCGATGTTGACGCGGCGCTTCATCCCGCCCGAGAAGGTCTCGATCAAATCCTTCTGCCTGTCGGCCAGATCGATGATATCGAGAACTTCATCGATGCGAACAGAGAGCGCCTTGCCGCCCATGCCGTACATCCGTCCGAAGAAGTCGAGGTTCTGGCGAGCAGAGAGCTTGGGATAGAGCGCGACTTCCTGCGGCACAATCCCCAGCAGAGACTTGGCCTTGAGCGGCTCCCGAACAATCGAGTGCCCGCCAATTAGCGCATCACCCCGCGTCGGCTCGATCAAGCCGCTGATCATCGAGATGGTGGTGCTTTTCCCGGCGCCGTTGGGCCCCAGCAGACTGAAGATCTCACCTTCTTCAATTGTGAAACTGATGCCTTTTACCGCGTCGATGAAATCACCGTTGCCATGCTTGAATCGCCTGGCCAGGTCGTTAACTTTGAGGAGTACAGTCATGATTCATTTCCCTTAAAAGAGGTTTTAGAGATTGGCAAACTGTAACCAGAGGCACGCACCCAGATGCCTGATATAATTACGTAATAGCAGGCTCCGGGTTGCAAATCAGAGCATCAACTGAAGAGGAATGTCAATCGTGCGGTCGTTGATTGTTCAACCCGCTATTCCAATTCCCGCAACCGGGGCACAAACAGCAACACCAGTACGGCAATCGCCAGGCAGATCAGCGCATTGAGGATCACAGCCGTCTGCTCACCAATCGCCTCTGCCAGCCAACCAAGCAATAACGAGCCAATCGGCATGGATGCAAAGAAGGTCATCGAATAAATGCTCGATACCCGCCCACGGACTTCCTCTGAGACCAACGATTGCACCAATGCGTTAGCCACATTCAGTACCAGTACAGTTGACAGGCCTAGTAGGGCCAGCATCACCATCGCCAGTGGCAGTTGGCGCATGAAGGCAAAAGCCATCAGGGCTGCCGGAAAAATGAAGGTGCCAATCGTCAACAGCTTGCCTCTGCCTCTATAATGAGACAGCGAAGCCAGCAGCAAAGCACCAATCACCGAACCCATCCCACGAGCTGAGGTCAACAATCCATTCGTTACCGCGTCGCCGTTCAGAACGTTGACTGCCCAGGCCGGGAGCAGCGTCCCCAACGACAATCCCAACAAGCCGGCAATACCTGCCGTGCAGACCAGTATCTTGATATTTGGATGAGAAAAGGCATACCGGATCCCTTCCCGTATCCGCCCAGGTCCCGATTCACGGTCGAGGACAGGCGGCAACGCAGGCAGCTTCATCAGCAGTAAAGCACCGATCACGGCGATGAATGAAATACCATTGAGCGTGAAGCACCACCCTGGCCCGGTCGCCGCATAGATTATCCCACCGGCGGCAGGCCCAAAAATGGCTGCCAGGTTGAACATGGTAGCATTGAGGGCAATAGCGTTGGTCAGGTCTTCACGGTCGATCAGCTCTGGAGCGAGCGCGAGTCTTGCCGGAGCATCGAAGGCGTTGGCCACCCCTAATCCAAAGGCAAGCAGCAGGATGTGCCAGGGTTGTATCAGGCCCAGGAAGGTCAGCGTCGCCAGGATAAAGGCCAGGATCATCATAGATGTCTGGGCGATCACCACGATCGCCCGGCGAGAGAAGCGATCGGCGACCACACCGGCATACAGCATCAGCAGGGATGGGAGACCATTGGCAAAGCTGACATATCCCAAAAAAGCCTGCGACTCGGTCATCTCGAATACCAGATAGCCCTGGGCAGCCAGCTGCATCCATGACCCAAAGACGGAGACCAGCTGGCCGCAGAACCAGAGTCGGTAATTAGGATATTTGAGCGCGGCGAAGGTCTGTTTGAGAATCGTCGACGAGGTGGTCTTACTTGCGGGGATAGATGCTTCGGTCATAACGCGGCTTCTTGTTGAAAAGGGCAGCCTCTTCACCAGGTTGCCCTTGTGTTTGGGTGATCGACATGTATTCTACTCGTATTGTCTTAGCTTTCCAATGTTTGAGATTTAGACTTGCGTTTAGCGTTCGATTGAACAGAATTGCGCCTTAACCGCCATCTATTCGCTGAATTTTTCGGAGTTCTGCGAATTGTTATATAGCCAACTGGAATGCTCTGAAGCCCAAAGTCCCAGAGAGCTTATCAGACTCTATCGGCAATAGGCGTACTATGCGTAAAATCCGTGTCTTCTCAATAACTTGGGGTAGCTCTTGGTTTTTTGACCATTAGCGTAAACTTAAGCACAAACTTGATCTGTTTGGTTCTAGGCCATACCAGAATAATAAATGCTCTTTTCGATCAATGTCTTCGCCAATGC
>JAFGLD010000167.1 GCA_016928235.1 Anaerolineae bacterium
CCTGGTAATTGCCATAACTCTGCTCCTTCTATGACGGAAGCGATGAAAGTTTAAGAACGGATTTGCGCAACGTTTGGGCAAAATTCATGTCAAAACCAATGGATGGTATTGCGATCTGAGCATTCATTCACGGGTATTGGAGTTAAAGTAGGTAGTGCTTCACCCATGAGCGGCTGTTGTTGAATAGACTTTATCGGCAATAGCCGTGCTGTGCATAAAATTCGTGTCATTGTATGCGCAACTCAGTTATTATCGATAAAGTCTAATATTGCTGTCTTGATTGTTTTTGCCGGATTCGTTTTTTGCTGGTACCACATCTTATGCTATTCTAAGAAGGTGGATTCATTGCATTTTTATAAGTGAGGATGGATTTTATGGAGCGGGACACAGACAAAGCTGAACGATTCATAAAGATGTGCACTTCTCTTCCGTTTGAGGAAGTCAAGGATGAGCGAGATGAGGGAAGTGTTCCGGAATTGCTTCATGTGGCCGAGCTGCGCGATGCAGGCAGTACACAGGATGCCATCGAATATGCCAACTCGTTGATGAAGATGTACCCGGACAACGACTTAATCCCCTTCATGGTAGCATACATCTACTATCAAAAACAATTTCCCCGTGAAGCGATGCAAACTGCCGTCGCAGCCATACGCAAATGCCCACGCAAATATCGACTCTATTCCGTGGCCGGTTTGGCTGAATTTGATCAGGACCATATCCCGGAGGCGATCGTGTGGTGGTGCCGAAGTGTGATAGCCCAGTGTACCATCCTGGATTTCCAGGAACACGATCCGTTTTTGTATCTGGCGCATATGGCGGAAGTGTTAGGTTCTAAGCGTGAGGCGACGGCATTTTTTACCATGACGGACTCGATTGATCCCAAGCGTCCTCGATTGGATCTGGAAGAAGTTGAGAGACTGTCGTCTATCAAATCGTCTTGGGCTCAGGCACCACTGGTAAAAGTGTTGCGGCATATTGAGGCAAACTATTTGCATAGTTAAGGGGATTGCATCGAGGAAAATGCGGAGCATTGCAGTCGATTGGTTAGATGGGTATAATCTCGCGCAATATGGCGGACCTCATGTCGCACTGGCGGCACAATCCCCACAATACTACATACCGCGCAATGGAGGCTGTCCCACGTGACACAGCGACAAACCCAGTCGAAGCAGTACTGGGTTGATGAGTTTCAAGTCGAGCAAAATGATCTCGATTATTTATACAATATCCTTCTGGAGAGGGAGACGCCTCTATCTGTAGATGAGATGGCTTTAGCGTTGGTGCGTTATCGTGTCCTTCGCGAAGAAGCTGCGCTTGCAAGGAAGAGCTATGCAGGCGAGGTTTATCGGCCGGATCAACACTACGAGATAGGAGATGAGATTGTCTTTTCGGCGCTTGAATATTGCCCCGGAAAGGTGGTGGCTACTCGTTCTGGAGAAAATCTCGATTATGGCGATTTTTCCGTCATAACCGTCGAATTCGAAAATGCTAAGACGCTGGATTTCGCCGCCGATTTTGGCATTGCCCATGTGCTTAACGTTGATGAAGAAGATCTGACTGAGGCTGAGGAGAATCTGCTTTCCCCAGAAGATATCTTCATCGAGTATGGTGGTTACGTCGCGAGCGCGCTCCAGGCTCGGCTGGGCGATCATGAGGACTTAGTGCGTATCGCGGGTCGATGGTTCCCCCGGTCGCTGCTGGCCGAGATTAATATCGGCCATCTCAACCTGGCTGAGGCTGTGCTGGATATGGTGGGTGGGGGGCCTATGTTGGCCAGCGAGATCGTAGAGCAGATCGGAATGATGGAAGAGCTCAACTCGCGGCTGGCCGAATTCTCGTTGAATTATGGTCTGCAGCAGGATGATCGGTTTGATGAAGTAGGGCCGGCCGGCCAGGTATTGTGGTTTCTGCAACGAATGGAACCAAGAGAGGTACAGCAGTATCCTGAACGGTTGGCTTACACGCCTATCAGCTATGACACCGGACTGTTGACTCCGGAATTGCTTGAGCTTGAGGCTGAGATTGGGG
The DNA here is from genome assembly GCA_016928235.1 of Anaerolineae bacterium. Taxonomy (GTDB): domain Bacteria; phylum Chloroflexota; class Anaerolineae; order Aggregatilineales; family UBA3940; genus JAFGMS01. The sequence goes on from JAFGLD010000167.1 coordinate 2,029, forward strand.
ATGAGCACACCGAAGTTGTCGTTCCGCGGGGCGCCAAACCTCAATCGGTAGTGGTGATGTTGACCTATCCCCACCGTCGAGCCGGCACATTGCCGCTCTCACCACGCTTAAGTACGATGTTCCCAACAGCTTATGAGACACCCCATATTTATTTTACATTGGTTGACGCTGAGAGCGGTGATGAGATTCCTGCCTGGGTCGTGCGTCCTGGTGGCTATGTTTATGGTTTGGCCGACTGGTTTGAAATGCATGATGTGCCGGTTGGCGGATATTTGACGATCCAACGTACTGATATACCGGGTAAGGCCCAGATCAATTACGCCCGCCGTAAACCGCGGATCGAGTGGGTGCGTACGGCCTTTGTCGAGAATAATCACCTCCGGTTTGAGAGCCGAAAAAGGACGGTTGGCTGTGACTATGATGATTTGATGATCATCGATGTGGACAATCCGGACGACATCGACGCACTGTGGGCGCGATCTGGAGAGCGTGGTCAATCGCTTGAGACGATCTTGGAGGATTTGCTCCGCCAATTGGCTCCGCTCAGCCAGCAAGGGCATGTTCATGCCAAAACTCTGTATAGTGCCGCGAATCTTGTCAAGCGTTGTCCACCGGGCCCGGTTTTTGCTTGTCTGGTGGGGTTGCCTCAGTTCGAGCAGGTGGGTGGCCCCTATTGGCGCTTGACGAGCACCAAGACCGATTCCTGACGTGATACTCGTGTTTCATGGCATTGAATAAGATTAGGATTATTGATGGTGTCGAAACCACCTGCTCCAACATCTAGCCTGACTAAGCCCTCCCTGGAAACATTTTTTCATATTGATTATGAGTGGTGGCAGCGTGCCGGCCAGGATTTGCGTCTGTACATGATTGGGCATCTTTGCGAGCAACATCGCGAGCAGTTTGCTGTTCCCTCTAAGGACGCCGATTCGGTTGTCGATTGGGTCGATCCGTGGACCGGGCAGGTTAGTCAAGCCAATCCAATGACATATGTCTTGTTATCCCATTGCAGCCGGCAGCCGGACTACATCACTGAGCGGACATCACTGGTCGATGCGGTATTCCGTACTCTTCTGGCAGCGGGTAACCGCCCGATGACACCCGTTGAGCTGGCTGAACGGACGGAGCGATCGGCAAATACGATCCTGCGCACTTTATCAGGGAGGACTATCTACAAGGGGTTGTGTCCCATCTCGAAAGACTGATATGTGGCGCCGGGAAGTTTTGGAAAAACCGGATCGTCCGGGCTACAATGGTAGGTAGTCAGCCAACAAATAGTAGGGTTAAAGCCCCGGTAGTTCAACGGATAGAACGCAGGCCTTCTAAGCCTGATGCTAGAGGTTCGAGTCCTCTCCGGGGTGCCAACAAAATCAAGTCCCAACTAAATCTTTCGGTCATTGAGCATTCACCAGAGGAAAGTTTCTTCGAAGGGGATTGCTTATTGATTTACAAAGAGATAATGTGGGACTTGGTTGCTTTTTACCGTATAGGAAAGTATAAAACGGGGGGGGATGTAGTGTCACTTCGAACGGGACTGCCTGACTGGGATCGTCGAAGCACAGGCCTCTGAAATTTCGACAGACCTTACAGACCTTGGAGAAGAGAAACCAGAAACGACGACCCTCGAGCATAACGGATCTTGGGTGGTCGACCCTAATCCCCATTCCCCAATCCCCAACCCTTGTTTTGTTACTCTCGGCCTCTGCTGTGCTCGCTCAGTTCACGGTCTATGCGGCGCTGGGTGTCGCGTTTAGCGAGGGTTTCACGTTTGTCGTAGAGCTTTTTGCCCTTTGCCAACGCGATCTCTAGCTTGGCTCGGCCACGGCGCAGATAGAGTCGCAGCGGTACGATCGTATACCCTCGTTGTTGAGCGCGGTCGGTCCAGCGTGATATCTCGTAGTCATGCAGGAGCAGCTTACGGGGACGCACCGGATCATGGTTCTCACGGTGAGCCGGATCGTAAGTTGCAATATGCATTCCTTGTATCCACATTTCCTCGTCTTGAACTGCAACATAAGCTTCTTGCAGACTGGCCCGCCCGGCACGGATGGACTTGATTTCGGTTCCGGTTAACACCAATCCGGCTTCCAGCGTATCCTCGATGTGATATTCATGGCGGGCTTTCCGATTGGTAACAATTACTTTGACATTCTCTTCAGTCATGATGACTTAATACCTTATTTCTGGAGAGTATCCTCTTTGCTTATTCCTCAGTTTGACATTGCCAGGTGTTCAGAATCCAAAAACTCGATCGCAGCGATCAGCTCGGCGTCGAAACCTTCAATCGGCTGGGTTGTGATATCAGGGGTTAACCCCTCTTTTTCGATGCGGTGATGGTCCGGAGTATACCATTCTGCCGATGTAACGTGAAGGGATGAGCCATCACTCAATGCCAGGATCAACTGGACAGAACCTTTTCCGAAGGTCTTCTGTCCTATGATAGTAGCACGTTGCCGATCCTGAAATGCGCCGGCTAGGATTTCGGAGGCGCTGGCTGTGTTGGCATTGGCCAAAACGACCAGTGGATCCTCGGTAGCGATGCCTCCACGCGGGGCATTGAATACCTTTTCGTCGGATGAACGATTACGCTCGTACAAAATGACGCCGCCATCCAGAAATACCCCGGCGACCTTGACGGCCGAATCGACAAGCCCACCACCATTGTTTCGCAGATCGATAATATAGGCTGTGGCTCCTTGCTCTTTGAGTTCCTGAACGGCCTGCTTGACTTCGTCTGGAGATCGCTCGGTAAAGCGCACAATCTGAATATAGCCTACCTGCGGGTCAGCTTCGGTAAGCTGCCAGAAAACCGAGGGGATCAATATCTCAGCCCGGATGACTTCAATCTCGATTGTCCTCTCTCCTCGCTGGATCGTTAGTACGACAGGGGTTCCGATCTCGCCCCGAATGGCGGCCAACGCCTGATCCATATTGGGCGCGCTCTCGTCTACCGGTGTATTGTCTATTACCAACACGATGTCATTGTCCTGCACGCCGGCTTTTTCAGCCGGACTATCGCGGTAGACACGTGAAATCACGATCTGGCCTTGTTCGTCTTGCCTGAGTTCTGCCCCTATGCCCCCAAACCGCCCAGCAAGGTTAGTCGAATCGATCTTGGCTGCCTGTGGCTCGATGAAGAAGGTGTAAGGGTCGTTAAAGGACGCAGCTAATCCTTGAGTTGCTCCGTGAATCCGGGCGCTCTCTTCCGGTAAATCGTAGAGGAAGTGGGTGGCCATAAGTGTGTCTGCCTCATTCACTAACTCAAAGGAAGCCGGTGATGGAGGTGTTTGAACCGCCCTATCGCGGTACAAAAAGCCGGCCGCAAAGGCGGCTCCTGCAAAAGCGCCAATGGCTACGCCCTGCATGATTGCCCTGACGATATTCTTCCATATTTTGCTGGTTGTCTTGCTGTCTTCCACCTGTATCTCCTCAGCCCGGCAAACACTTCGACCGCTTGACGAGCCATCGATTTGGTCGCGTGATGGTTAGGTTAAGTGTTGATTGGCACCAGTGAAGTGCTCAGTTGTCATCTGTCGCTCATCTGATCTGACGATAGGTGTCAACTTAAGCCCAATACCATCCTTTTCGCTGTGGCTACTGGCATTCCCGCGAAAGCAGGAATGACACGCAGATATCCAGGCTGAAAGCAGATCATCAAGCAATACCAGGCTCTTAAGTTGACACTTATGCTGATCTGACCAACAACTTCCCACTCGCCTCATCTTATGAAGCCGGAATTGTATCACGCTGACCTCAAGGCAGCTAACTGTGGCTGGCTATGAGCATACAAAGATAGGCGCAAGAGCGGTAAGCCCTACATGCTGCCAGATGGGTGTGGCATCTCGTGTTTAGAGATGGTATAGTCTGAAATCGCTCAGGAAGTGGTGAGCGTCAACTCGATTTGGGATAGATATGTCAGTTTCATTGGATCATCGTCGTCGTATTTCGCAGTGGCTCCAGCGAGTACCCTGGATGTTTGCCGGCATGCGATTTGGCCTCCAAGTAGTACAACCTCGCTTTACAGCCGGTGTAGTCGGGGTGGTTATGAATCGGGAGGAGAAAATTCTTTTGGTGGAGCATGTTTTCCATCCACAGACTCCCTGGGGGTTACCTGGTGGATGGCTGGAGCGAGGCGAGGCGCCAATCTTGGCCTTGCAGCGTGAGCTGCGAGAGGAAACAGGAATACAAGTGTCGATCTGTTATCCGCTCCTGATCGAAACCGGCTACTACTATCGTACGCATCTCGATATCGCTTTCTTGTGTCGTGCTGAGAGTGATGTCAGCTGTTTAAGTAGCGAATTATTAGATTATCGCTGGGCAAGCTTGGATGATCTGCCGCCGATGCTGCCTTTTCATCGCGCAGCCATTCTGTCATCTCAATACCAGCGAAAACCCGAGGTGTAGTCTGATGTTCAATTCTGGTGGAAGAAGTCGTATACAGTTTCCAATCCTTGAGGTAGCAGGGCTGGCTATGATCCTGATTGCCACGGTTTTACTCGTGCTTAATCTGGCTAATTTTAGCGGCGAGAGACAGCGGATGCCTCCCAGCCTCTTAATGGGTGGTGTGCCGGTTGGCAATCTGCCTAGATCACAAGCTCAGGCACGTGTTGAAGAAATCTATGGTTCGCCGATCACAGTATTTTATCGCGAGCAAGAAATCCGCCTTAGCCCTGCCCAAGTTGGACTGACGGTCAACTCTGATGCTATGCTGTCGAAGGCTGACGAGATGCGCACGGAGGGAACATTTTGGTCCGGATTCTGGGATTTTCTCTGGCTACGACCGGAGAGCGCCTACGATGTCGATCTAGTGGTCGATTATTCTGCCGATCTCTTGCGCGCCTGGCTGTCCGATCTTGCCGCGCGCTACGACCGTCCTCCGCAGCCTGCCCAGGCTGAGTTGAGTACGTTGTCGTTCAAGTCAGGTGGTCAGGGATACACGTTGGATCACGAGGAATCATTCCTTCTGCTCGATGGCGCGCTGCGCAGGCCCACCAACCGAACGGTGCAGTTAGCCGTCAATGAGATCTCTGCATCAGGTGCCGAGCTATCGACTCTCAAGACCCTCATTGTCGAGTATTTGATGAGCCAGCAATTCAAGGGAGTATCCTCTACCCATATCATCGATTTGCAAACTGGAGATGAACTGCGTCTTGATGTCGATCTGCGTGGGGGTGGCCCATCCTATGTGAATTGCGATATTGCCTATGCCGGAATGAGTACCATGAAGATCGCCATCATGGCAGAATTCTTTCGCTATCTGGATGGTCGTCCGGAGGCAGGCACCGACAACTACAAACTGTTGAGCGAGACGATGGTTTTCTCTGGCGACACATCGGCTAATTTTATGTTAGAGGTTATTGGCGCAGGTAATGGGTATACCGGCGCGAAAAATGTAACCCAAATGATGCAGTCTCTGGGGATGAAAAATTCCTTTATCGTAGTGCCTTATCAAGACAAGACCCCGGCCAGCGAGGTTTTTTACCTCTCGCCTGCTTACGAGGCGGCGCGCAATGGAACGTGTGTCAACACCCGTCCGGATTATGCTATGCAGACGACTCCCACCGATCTGGCCATTCTCCTCGACATGATCTACCATTGCGCCGAGTCAGGCGGCGGACTGACAGCTGTTTACCCGGGTGAAATTGTCCAGGACGAGTGCCGGATGATGGTGGAGTTGATGAAAGAAAACCCGGATGGGATCATCATGGCCGGCTTGCCGGAGGATATTCAGGTTGCCCACAAACACGGGTGGGGCTCGGTAGATACTTATTCGGATGCGGCAATTGTTTACAGCCCTGGTGGCGATTATGTCCTCACATCGTTTCTATGGGCCGATACGACCGAGTGGTTGCGCGCGACGGTTGCTTTTCCCATCATCCGGGATATTTCGGTGATGACTTTCAACTACTTTAACCCGGACATGGTTAATACCCCTCGGCGTGACTATAATCCTGATCTGGGAGTTGAAGCCCCGTAACAAGTATTTCTATTATGGAGCAGCAGGCATGGAAGAGCACAAGAGGTACCGCTGCAAAATCACGGTCATCAGAAAGCTGTTTCACGAGGACTTATATGAACAGTACCCTTACAGCATACCTGGAAGCTGTGGGCGTTTTGAGGTGGGGCAAGAATTTATCACTGCCAGCCCGTGGGATCCACCTGATGGATTTTGTGCCTGGGCATGGGCTGACTTGCGTCCCATGATCCACGCCAAACACGCTGGCGATCCTATTACGATGATATCATGCTGCACCGATGGGTTGAGGCCGGTACTGTTCAGACTGGAGCTTGTCGAAGATTGATACGCGAAGTGATGGGGGCCGAGTTTTTAGCTCGGCTCGTTTTCTGCTCCCCTCAGTTATTCATCACGTTTGAGCACCCACATTGTCAGATCGTCCGATTGGGGCGCATCGCCCACGAAAGCATCGACCTCTGAGAGGACTGCATCGATGATCTGCTGCGCGGACTGACCAGATACCTTCTTGAGCGTGCTCTTCAATCGGTCCAGACCCCATTCTTCATAGTTGACTCGCATCGCTTCGGTTAAACCGTCGGTGTAGGCTACCAGTGTATCGCCGGGCGCCATGGTGATCCGATGTTCTTTCAAGCCCACCCTGGGGATGATGCCAAGCGCAATACCGCCTCTTTGTAGCTCGATTACCTCACGCTTTTTCTTGCGGATGAGCAGCATGGGGTTGTGCCCTGCGCCGGCATAGACAACCTCATTGGTTAACGGGTCCCATACAGCATAGAGCATGGTGATAAACAGATCAGTGCGCGAGTCGTTAAAGATCAGTTCGTTGGCGCGTGTCAAGGTGGCTGCCGGTGATGTTCTGTTGATGGCGGCCGCTCGCATCAGTGTTCGGCACATTGCCATGAACAACGCTGCCGGCACGCCTTTGTCGGCTACATCGGCGATGACCAAACCCCATAGCTCTTCTCGTAGCGGGATGAAATCGTAAAAATCTCCACTGACCTGGCGAGCTGCTCGCCAGATTGCAGTCATCTGCCAGCCGGTTTCTTGCGGAGGGGCATCGGGGATGAAGCTGGCCTGGATTTGGTGGGCAACCCGAAGCTCCTGCTCGAGCTGTGAACGCTCTGCCTGGCTGGCTTGAAGAGCAGCCGCATCAAGCGCTGTGGCCGTTTGGTGTGCAATCCCGATCAGAATGTTGAACAAGCGCGGCTCAAGTGGTTTGCCTTGATGCGGATCATCGACGATCAATAGACCGACCAACTCATTCTTGGATCTGAGCGGGAAACCGATGATGGATGAGGCCAGCAGGCAGTTGGCGAGCGATTCCGGAATCGGCAGAGCGTGCCCCTGACCGGCTCCTATCGGCTTGTCGGCATCGAGCAGTTGGGTCAGCATCGGATCGGCATCGGCCGGCAGGGGTTCCAGGCTGTTATCTTGCGTTTCGCTACCCGGTAGCAGGTGACAGGCTCTCCGGTAGAACGATCGACTGCCCGGCTCCCATCGAAAGATCAAGCAGTGACTGACTCCGGCTACCAGCGCGGTCAACCGGGCAATTGTTTCCAGTGTGTTCTCGACCCCAACCTGTGCATTGACCGCCTCGGCTACTTGCAAGAGAGCCGCGGTTACCCAGGCTTCGGATTGCTGGGCGCTGTAAAGGCGGGCGTTGTTGATTGCTACAGCAGCCTGGTTGGCAAAGGCGACCACGATCTCCTCATCGACCTTGCTGTAATGGCCAGGACGGTGGTGATCGACGATGAGATACCCAATGAGTTGGCTGCTGACGGTGAGCGGGGCAATGGTACAGGTGTGCTCCTCCGGCAAAGCCAGCAGATCGTGGTAGACATGGCTGATTGCCTCTCTCAGCCCGGCTTTATCGTCTGAAACCAGGGTTCGGATAGGAAGTTGGCGCCCAACGATCCCCTCTAGTTTCGAACCCGTGGTTGCCATGACCATCAGCGTGCCGGCACCTTCCTCTGCCAGTAAAATGGCGGCTGCATCGAGCGTAACGACTTTGCTCAGTCCTTCGAGGATGCGCGCCAGCACCCTGTCGAGATCGAGGTCGGAAGCGATGGTGGCACTGATCTCTCGCAGAGTCTCGGCCAGATTCCGGCGCCGGCGCTCGTTGGCGTATAAAGAGGCATTGCGAATCGCCACCGCGACCGTATCGGCCAGCGATTGCATCACAGTCAGATCTTCCTCGGCAAATGCGTTCAGTTGCCGGCTTTGTAGATCGATGATTCCCAGGATGCGTCCTGCCATCTTGATCGGGATCACCATCTCCGAGCGTGTGTCTTCAAGGCCAGGGCCAGGGCGGTAATCACCGGATTGTGAGACATCGCCGACGATTTCAGATGTGCCGGTCCGGGCTGCCTTGGGGATCAGCCCAGGATCATTGACTTTGTGAGCCATTTCTTCGTTTTGCCAGTGTGCTTTATGGGGGCCGGTGCCGGCTCGGAACTCCAGATGCCCGTCCTCAGTCAGCAGAAAGATGTGCGATCTCTCAAAGCCAAAGATATCAGCAATCAGCTCGATAACTTTTGCGAGCAGCTCGTCCAGATCGATCACCGATACGACAGTCTGGCTGACCTTGAACAAAGTCTCCAGTCGTTGTGCCAGGCGATGTTCAGCGTCGTATGTCTGTGCCTGTTCGACGGCCAGGGCCGCTTGGGCAGCCAGGGTTTCTAGCACGAACACATCTTCGTTATCGAAGGCATCCACCCGGTCACTCTGCACATCCAGGACACCCAATACGCGGTTTTCCACTTTCAGAGGAAGAGCAATCTCACTGCGAGTCTCAGGCAGCAGCCTGATCTGGCGGTACCGATCATCTTCGGCAGTGTTGTTAGCGAGCGCGGTTTTGGCTTCTTGGGCTGCCCATCCGACCAAGCCCTTACCGACTTCGATGATCGGCATTTTTTGGAAGAATTTCTGGTGGGTGCTCGCGCCGTTCCGGAGTTGATTGTGCTCGCTCACGAAGATGCTGACACAATAGTATCCAAAGGTTTCTTTCGTCAGTGTCACGATCTGCTTGAACAGGTCGGGTAGCGGCTGAGCCGTCGAGACTTGCGCGGTTACCTGCCCGATCAGATTGAGCTGCTCGGCGCGGCGTTGAGCTTTCTCGTATAGTTGAGCATTGCGGATGGCCCATGCTACCTGGTTGGCCAGGGCCGTCAGCAGCCGCAGATGTTCGTTGTTGAAATGTGCTGTCTGCCTGCTCTGGACTGCGATTATGCCGATAGTTACAGTTCCGGCGATGAGTGGGACGAACAGGCCGGAGTGGGGAGGATCGGCCAGATCGAATTCAGGAAAAGCGGGGAGACGATCGCGTTCGGCCTCATAGTTTGCAATCAGAAGAGGCTGCCCTGTATCACGTACCCATCCCACTATTCCTTTATTGGCTCCTTGGGGGAAGGCTTTCTCTGGGATGCGCCGGCTATCTTGCACCCAGATCTTGACAATGTAGGCATCTCCATCAAAAAGTCCCAGTTGGAAAAGGGGGGTCGGAACGATCTGGCCAACTTGCCAGTAGACCATCTCGCACAGTGCATCAACGCTTAGTTGGGAACGGAGCAACTGCCGTCCCAGTTCATTAAGATGGGATAGCTCTGCCCCTCCTGTTCCGGCACGCTTCTGCCCCATGCGGAACGCATACCAGATTGCCATGGTCATGGAAGCTGAGCAGACAGCTACTATAATCCAGAAAATTGGAGTTGTACCCATAGAAATCTTCGCATTGGCAGTTGCCTGATATGTACAGAGACAAAAGTCCGGCTGTCGGCCATTGAATCACTTTTTCGATATTTTCTGTTCGGACATGGCAGATAATGCGGCGTTTTGCGATGGGTGAATGGTGAATATCTGCGTAAAGCCAACTGTTTCAAAGACAGAAAGAACTTGCGGATTAATATTGCATAAAGCAAGTGCGCCATTGTTGTTATCCGCTTGACGCCAGGCTGAAGCAAGCGCCTTAAGCCCTCGGCTCGATATATAAGAGACTTGTGCCATATCGACCAGGATCCAGAAGCGCCCTTGCTGAAGCAGATCGATCAGGGTGTTTTCTAGCTCGGGTGCTGTAGTGGCATCGAGGCGGTCATATGGTTGGATAAGCCAGATATCTTGCGGCATCTGTTGGATCTGAATACTCTGCGGAGGGGTAGCCTGGGGTGCGCTGCTCTTTTTCATCGTCAGCTTGTTTCCTCCCTGTGCAAACTCAAACTGTACATCGTCCATCAGATGACGCATCAGGTGGAGCCCAATACCACCTGGCCGAATATCTTGCAGGCTGGCCCCGATCTTTGGAACTGGAACTTTGTCCGGATCAAATGGCTTGCCATGATCGATGATTTGGAATGTGCAGCTACCCGGCTCGACGAAACACGTGATCTCGATGTTGCCGACATTTTTCTCGCCATAGGCATGTTCGATGATGTTTGTGCAGGCTTCATCGACCGCCATCTGGCAGTGAAAGACGGCATCCTGATCCAGTAGAGCCGCTTTTGCTGCCTCAGCGGCAAACTGTGTGATGGTTGGGATGCTGTCATACCCATAGCGTCCCAGGACGGTCAGTTGACGTATCTCTTGCATGACAGAGGGTTTCCGTTTGGGGGTACGATTCTAGAAACTGCCGACCGCCAGAACCTGTGTCTCGAATACTTGAAACAACGCATCAAGTCCGGCCAGCTCCAACACATCTTGTATTCGCGGAGGCAGCGAACATAGTCGCAGGTCACCATCGTCATTCTTGACTCGCTTAAGCGCCCCGACCAACTCGCGTAGCCCACCACTGCTGAGGTAGTCTACTTTCTCGAGATCGACCACTATGTTTAGTGTGCCAGCATCGATCCGAGCATTGAGGGCATCGCCCAGCTGATTGGCGTTGCTGCTGTCAATGCGACCGGAGATTGTGAACAAGGTAGCCCGGTTCATCTCAGTGACACTGATCTCCATCGGTAGACTCTCCTTTTGGTGGTGAATGTGTGTTTTGAACTGATGGTGGGGATTATACCATTCAATGGCCCGGTGTCCACGTGCGAATTTTTGCCGCTGGTTCAATTTGGTAGTATACTCTTCCTAGGTAGCGGGGCGTGGCGCAGATTGGCTAGCGTGCTACAATGGGGTTGTAGAGGTCGTCGGTTCAAATCCGACCGCCCCGACTGACAAAACAAGACCCACTGAGAAAAACGGTGGGTCTTTTGTTTTGTGGAGTAGGGGGGCTAGTGTTTCGTGGCATAAGTAAGCCGTCAGTTATGATCACATGCGAAACACTAGGCAAGCAAATTCTGAAGCTTCATGGCTAACGCCATATCTCCCTCGATCTTGACTCGCCCTTGCATAAAGGCGCTCACTGCGCTCAACTCGTTGTTGACAATTGCCAACATATCTTGGGCCGTGCAGGTGACTGTCATCGAAGGCTGGGAGAGGGTTCCCTTTTCGACAGTCAGCTTGCCGTCAGTGATGGTGGTATGCCATTGACCACCACCATCCCCAGTGATGTTGAATTGGAGTGATGCATTCTCCGGCCCCCAGGCCGCCGGATCGAATCGCTTTGGGATCTCCGCGAATAGCTCTTGAATGCTGCTGGGCATATCTTGTTCTCCTGAATGAGATAAAAAAGAGGTAATGGACATGCTCCTGCCGGGAGCTTGACTGCTTATTATGTTACCTTCTAAGCCCGAATTTCGCACTTGGTGTGACAGTCTTTGGTGATCAGTTTTCAGTGATCGACGATTAAACGACATCGACGTGAACAGTTTTTAGCCTCCAATTGCAAGTCTCTGACGTATGTTGATTGAGATGTGCCAACGTGTCAACGCCTACGCCAACAGATAATCTTTTACCATAACGAGAACTATACAATGTGCGTTGACTGGGAGCTGTTCGGCAAGTTGTAAGTTGGCCTGATGGAATGCAAAAACTATAATGCGGTGTGCATGTTCATCTGTTTTCCGGCTGATATGATCAGCCTCATCTCATAGTCCACTTTCTGTCAGGTATGAACTGATTTTAGGGAGCAACATGAAATCTAAGACAATTGAGTCTGCTTATGAAGGATTCCTCGATGCGGAGGTTTCCCTTGATACGTTCCTGTCACTCGAGATCACCAAAATCGACAACGACATATTTGCTGCTCTTCAGAAGAGCGCCTGGTCGACGCCGCAGGGCATTGAACAACTGGTGTTATTCTCCGAACATCTCTCTTCGCCGATGCTGCGCGAGCGGCTTATTGCCAACATGTACTCACATGCCAAAAACTACGAGAAAGCCATCGAGTGGGCGGTGAAGGCGATGGAAGTTGCTCCACGCTGGGACATGGAGACATGTGTCAACATCTTCAACACACTGGCCTGGAACCTGTATCTGGCAGGGCGATACGAAGAGGCGAAGAAGTGGGGTGAGATCGGACTGGCCTATAACCCATTCTTTCCATACCTGGTCGGTACGCTCTGCGAGGTCTACTTTGCTCTTGGCAAGCACGATAAGGCCGAGAGCTTCTACAAATGGCTGAAGCAAAGTGGCTATTCGGGAGCATGGGGCGAGTACAAATCAAACCCCGCATACCAGGATGTCGAACCCTACCAGCCATCTAGTGTAAATAGGGTGAAGCTCACAGATGCTGACCTCTACAAAGTCCTGGTGAGCCAGGAGCATTTCTCCAATCGACCTGTGGAGGTCAAGCAGGTCAATCTGGCAGTCTCGTTGCTGGCTGCCGGTCGGGTTGCATCGGCGATGGCAGTCAGCCAGATGATAACGGTAGAGGGTATCATGCGTATCCAGGGTAGGGTGATCGGCCGGCATTGCCAGGGGTTGTTGCCCGAAGAACAGGTGAAAGAAATCGCTGCCGGGAAGGGGATCTATGCGCTGAAGCCCGACAACCGGGTCAAGGCCATCAAGAAATGCAGAAAGAATGGCGAGGTCGATGCGCTGTGGCACCTGGTCTTTGACCCTGACTATGACGTCAGCATGTATGCCTGTGAAGCCTTACTTGAGATGGAAGTCCGCGGCGAGCTAAAGTTCTATCTCGATCTGGCTAAGGAATGGGAGTACAAGACCGGAAAGAGCATCGTCCACAGCGGGGCGCCCAAGCCTTACGATCTGGCGGATGTGGCTGGCAAAGCAGTCATCAAGCTGCGTGGCGTACCGCTGATCGAGAAGATCATCGAGGATATTCAGAATGGCACCTCTGATATCAGTATCGCTATCCCTCAGCCTGTTGCCAAAGACATCCTCGATACGCTGACCATGCCGGGTAGTCTGCCTCTATCGCCCTCACTGAGGAGGTTCCTGGAATTTGACGGCTCGTGGCTTGCCAGAAGCACCGATTTGTATACCCATTCCTCACAGCCTGACTTCGAAGCCATCACAGTGGCACGAGCCGTCAAGGAAAACCTTGATCCGGACTATTTCTGGCAGTGTTTTACCTATCTTCCTGAGCCCCTGCCGCAGGCCAAATGTATGCCACTCGTGACGGGGTGTGAGACCATGCGGGTATTGTTCCTGGCCAAGCCTGATGCGTTTGGCGAGTATCCGATCCTCGACCTGGACATCGATGACACGCCTACTATCTATCTCGACGCCTGTGGATTGGATGTGTGGCTGGCAAGGGAATCGGGCTTGATCGAAGATCCTGAGATCGAGTATCAGAATGATATGAGGGCATGCCGGCGCCGCTTGTTTGGTAAGCACGACGAGCTTTGGTGTGATTCTTATGGCGAGGATGAGCTAGACGCTGATGGGAATAGTGAGCCGGCAGAGGAAGAACCAGTCCGTAGGCAGCCCCCGCTGCAGAAGGCCACCACTGTAAAGCCTGAGGTATTGGCAGCCATGCCCGCCGAGAAGCTGACCGATGCTTTTATCGAGGCACTCGATGGGGATAATGAGGCGCTGGCAACCCAGGTTCTGGATGAGCTTGTGGGGCGTTTTCCAGAAGACGACACATGGAAAAGGATGGCGCTGAACAGTGCTGTATGGGATGGCGAGACCGATTTCGTCAGGCGGCTGATCGAGCTGGGGGCCGATCCCAACCTGCAAAACAGCACCTATGGCCCGATGGTCGTCATGGCCAGCTCGTGGCGGGATTTTGAGCTGCTCAAAGTGTTGGTTGAGGCTGGAGCTGATTTGAATGTGCCGGACAAGAGAGGCCAGACAGCACTTGGGGGGGCTTGCGAGAATAAGCGGGTTGATGTGGTGAAGTACTATCTTGAGCATGGCGCAAATCCGGCTTCCTCAGACATGCCGCTCAAGCGGGCCTGCAATTTCTTTTATGACAATATTCCCAATATCATCGACAAGACCATCGAAACCTGCGAAATGCTGATTGCTGCTGGCGCTGACGTGAACCAGGGCTTTAAGACCGGTCAGACGGCTCTTTTGGAAGCTATTCGATTCGACCGGTCCAGAGTGGTCGAGTATCTTCTATCGCAAGGCGCCGATGTCAACCTGCTAGACTGGCATGGGGATAATGCTCTGCAATCTGCCTGGCGCGAGAACAAGATGGATTGTTTTGAGGTGCTGCTCAAGACCAATGCTCATCATGACCTGAGAAACGAGGACGGCTGGTGCCTGGCTGATGTCTATCAAGATGAAACCTGCCAATTGCCCAAAGTCTTGAATGTCCGCCTCTATGAAACGGACAAAGAGCAGAAGATCAACTTCAGGCTTAAAGCATTGTTGAAAAACAAATATGCTGCACGTATCGATATCATGTATGGATCGCCACTTTTGGTGAAGATGGAGGAATATGGCCTCATAGGCAGTGATCTCTTTGCGCCCCACTTCTCGCAAGTCTATTGGGAGGATGACGCATCACGAGCCGAGAGAAATGAAGACAAGAAGGCCAACAACGAACCCCAGGCTGTCGATGAAGTCATTGGAACCTATACTGTCAGGGGTATCGCAGCCAGTGCATTCTCGAATTGGCTGCTCACCTTCTTCAATTCTCTGGCAGTCACGATGGAGCTGGAGATTGTTGCTGAGCCGATTGCTGGTGAACGCATTGCCATCGATACTGAGCAAGCGATACAGTGGATTCGCTCCCGGAAGCCCGAGCCGATCAAGACCTGGCATGAGATTCCATTTCCTGTTACCGAGGCATCGGCACCGCATAGGATTTGCACCATTACCTTCACCAGACAAGCAGAGCGCGACGAGGAGGGTTATCCGTTGTTTGAGCTGGCAAATCTGGTAGCTGATATTGTCAGGCAATTTGAGATCGAGGAGCTTCCTGGGGAGTTCGGAAAAGAGAGAGTCTGGTTCAATTCCCAAACAGGAGGACAAAGAGCTACCCTCAATTTCGCGTATCTGGGCGGATCGAAGACCAGTCATTACAACTGTGATGTAGAGGTTACCCGCGCGTTGGTGATGAATGCGCTGACGAAGCTGCATCACACGGGGTTAGGTATCGAATCGGTCGAGTGGTCGCTGGGGGTGACCGGCGATCCCTCGGAGTTCACCCAGGAGAGGTTACTCCAGGAGGAGTTTGGCGGAGATGATAAGATCGAAGTCTCTCCGTCTGGCCGGGCTACCTGCCGGGCTTGTGGGCAGAAGATTGCTAAGGGCGTAGTGCGATTTGCCTTCAATGTCGGCTTCGATGCGCTCCACTACTATCATCTCAAGTGCGCGGCGGAGAGACATGGAGATCGGCTAAAAGATGCCATGGCTCGATATGACGGCGAGATCCCGGAGAAGGAAGACCTGATCGCGCTGATAGGCAAGCCTGGCCGCCCACCCAAGACAGTCGACACCCACGTATTCCCCTATGCCGAGCTGGCCAAGACCGGACGCTCATCGTGCATGAAGTGTGGTGAGAAGATCGACAAGAACACCTGGCGCGTTGCCGTCGAGCGTGAATTCGAAGGGCCGACGGGCAGCATGATGAGCGGGCCGGGGTACCTGCATCCCGCCTGTGCTGGGGATTGGGAAGGCATGTCGCTTGAGGCGGTGCTGCAGAACACACCCGATCTCGATGATGAATCAAAGAAAACGCTGACCGACGCCTTCATGGGCAAAAAGGATTGATGTTTTCAGTAGCCGTTGGGGGGCTCTGACGATATGAGCAGTAAACAGCAAAAAACGACTGGACAGGAACCCGGGTTAGGTGGGGCGGAGGCTGCTCGTCTATCACGATCGAGGAACCTGCCCAGGCTGGGTGGTAGTGTGGGGGTGATGCACCTCGTCGAACACCTCAATAGCTCCAACCAACAGGTGCGCGAGCGCGCCCTGTTTGAGCTGGCAAAGCTGGGCGATGGACGGGCACTCGACGGTCTCCTTGAGATAATGCGGAGTGAACGGGATGATCGGGCCCGTGACCGCGCCATTCGTGCGCTGGGATTGCTGGGCGATCCGCGTGCTGTCCACCCGTTGATAGAATATACCATGGGCGAGGTTCTCAAAGCACCCAAACAGATTGCTGCTGTTGCTCTGGGGCGTATCTGTGAGGCACACCCGGAGATTGTCGACGGAGTCGTATCACATCTCCTGGATCGTCTTTCCACCCATCATCACAGAGTAGCATTGATGTTGGGAGAGATCGGTGATATTCGGGCGGTTGAGCCGTTGGCAGCGAGGCTTGATGCCGCCCGATTCTATTATGACGGGACTTATGTGATTGCTGCCCTGGGTATTCTTGGTAAGAGACATGCTGACGCTGCGCCGCGCATTCTGGATGCGTTGTGGCGATACAGATGTCGGTTCGGTGTGGTCAGAGAACTGGTCGATGCCTTTCTCGTTATCGGTTTGCAGCATGAATCCTTCGCCGGGCCAGTTGTGCAGGCATTAGAAGAGATGCTACTCGACCAATCCCAGGGTGCCTCAGGATTGCGGCTTTGGGCGCATGCTGCTGCAGCGCGCGCGTTGGGCGAGATCGGTGCGCGCCATACAAGTATCACCCCTCAGGTTGTCGACATCCTGATTGCCGGGCTGGGACACACCGATCCGCTTTTCCTGGAGAGTGTCGCGCTGGCCCTGGGCGGGATTGACGATGACCGCGCGTCCGGGGCGCTCCAGGAGGCATTCAAGTTATATAGAGATGATCTGGGCGCCTGTCTTGCCAAAGCGATGGGACGAAAAGGACTGATCGGCCCGCTGCTCGATGCAATGGCATCGAATGCCGGATTGCGCAGCGCGGCAGCCGAAGGATTGGGGGCTTCAGGTGATCTGCGAACAGTTGAGCCCCTGATAGGATTGCTTACCAGTGAGGATTTCATAACACGCCGCGAGGCTGCGAAGGCACTTGGCCTGTTGCGTGATCCTCGGGCTGTCCAACCGCTGATAGGCGTGTTGTCGGATGGACGCAAGGAGGTGCGCCGAGCGGCTGCTGAGGCTCTGGGCAAGATCGAAAAGGCCCATCCGGGGACGGCTGAGCCTGCAGTTCCCGATCTGATTCCTCTGCTTCATGACGAGACACGCTCGGTCAGAGAGGCTACAGCCAAGACACTTGAGCGCATACAGACAGATGAGGCTCACGAGGCTGTCTGGCAGTGGCGCTTTCCCGATGCGCACAAGGGAGCTTAAATAGTCATGTTCGCTCCCTGAGATATGTCATTCAGCTAACATCTGCTTCCAGTCGATAAGTGATTGCTTCCGGTCGATAAGTGGTTGCTTCCGTTCGATAAGTGGTTGCTTCCAGTCGATAAGTGATTGCTTCCGGTCGATAAGTGGTTGCTTCCGGTCGATAAGTGATTGCTTCCAGTCGATGAGTGTTTGCTTCCGTTCGATAAGTGGTTGCTTCCAGTCGATAAGTGATTGCTTCCAGTCGATGAGTGGTTGCTTCCAGTCGACAAGTGTTTGCTTCCAGTCGATAAGTGATTGCTTCCAGTCGACAAGTGATTGCTTCCAGTCGACAAGTGTTTGCTTCCAGTCGATAAGTGATTGCTTCCGGTCGATAAGTGGTTGCTTCCAGTCGATGAGTGGTTGCTCACAGTTGGTAAGAGGGTGTTCCCGGTCGACGCAACCCGGCATCGACGAGGCTGGAGATAAAATGATGCCGGTAGGGTTATGCTCCGCGAGACCGGCTGATGGTGAGGCTATCCGCTAAACATGGGCGGCAGCGCGCCGCTGCCTCTCCTTTTCGTCGAGGGCCAATCGGGTAGTCGCCAGGAGCAGGCCGATGATCACCCACAAGAGGGTGGCGACGTGGTGGAATTCCGGGTTGAAGAAGTAATGATCGCCTAGACCCGTCACCAGTGCGCCGACCAATCCGGCCATCAACCCCAGCCAGATGGCGGGGAGACCGAGGAAGGCTTCCAGGTGTGGGCGAGCCTGCCAGGCATAGACAAACAGGCTGATGATGAGGATCACAAATACAGCCAGGCCCAGCAGCCCCATGTTGGCGGTCATCAACAAGTACATGCTGGACACGCTGAGGTAGATGTCGATGTCCGGCACGCCGGAGAACCCCACGCCTAACAGGGGGTAACGGCCAATCAGGATCAGCGCGTCTTTGATCTCGCCGAAGCGCATCTTCATCGCCAGGTCCTGGCCCTGTATGCCTTCGATGAATCGTTGGACGTATGCCTGAGTCCAGGGAAGGACGAGCAGCAGCAATGCGATTACCATCAGTACCAGGAGTGCGCGGCGATATCTCAACACAGAGATGAACACCAGGGCCGCGCCGAATGCCACCATTGCGCCTCGCGAGAACGTCAGCAGCAGACAGACGACCAAGGCCAGCAGAATGGGGATGGTGTGCCACCGCTTCCCGGTAATCGGATAATGGGTGACGATCTGTGGGGCGGCCAGTGCCGCGACAACCACCAGTGTTCCTCCAAAAGAATTTGGGTTCACCGATGTGCTGATAGCCCGTTCGGATAGCTCAGGATTTTGTTCGATGTACTGGATGACGCCACTGTTGGGATAACCGATTCTGGATAGCGCCATCAGGATGCGCTCTGCCGACAGATCGGGAAGCAGCCATAAGACGATCCCTAATGTGGCAGTGGCAGCTCCGGCCAGAATGATGACCAACACAAAGCGGCGGATCTGCTCCGGCGTGCGGAGGATGTCGACCAGGATGAGCGAGGTACCCATACTGAGCAGCATCTCGGCGAATTTGCGGATCCCATTGGGCGTCAACCCTGCGTGACGCAGCCCTGCGATAAAGCTGAAGACGGCGAGAAGCATGAACAGGATAATGAAGGCATGGATTGGGGTGGTGGCCAACCGGCGGCGTTCGCCGGTCATCCACTGCATCAGGTACAAGAAGTAGACCGCTCCCATGGCCAGGTCGAGAAAAGAGGGGGTGATGACGACCTTGAAGGGCAATGTGGCAAACGGCAGTAGCAGCACGACGGCGATCATGCTCCACAGAGCGTTCTCCAGCCCGGCCATGACCCAGATGGCTGCCGCAAGCGCAATGAGCAGGATGCCGGTATAGATCGGACCGATCACGGCTAACGCCAGTCCCAGCACCCCACCAATGATTGCCAGCGCGGTTCCCAACATCAGGGCGACCTTTCGATGGTCTCCACCGGCGAGAAATGCTTGAAGGGGATGCTCTTTGATCATCGATGACTATCCTCGAACTGGCTCCCGGTTGATAGCCATCAGCCGGCAACCGGCGTCAACCGTGAGCTCACTATGTGATCACTACTTGTTTGCCGAAGCATCTAGTTGCCCAGATAAGGCTTTGCAGCAAACGACCGAGAGATAGGCAAAAGATAAAAAGTAAACGGGTGAGTGACATAGCACATCATTCGCGTCATTACCCATTATCTTTTACCCATTTACCTTTTGCGACCGGGTGAAATTTTTCTGGAAACCTATCATCATCGCCAATAATACCAGCAAAGAGACAATGCTGACACCTGCTCCAAGTGTGAAGCTCAAGGGACGGAAATCAAATTCGATATGATAGTGACCGGCCTTCAGGGGGAGCCCTCGCAGGCCCCCATTGGCGCGCATGATTGGCGCAGGAGCACCATCGACGGTTGCCTGCCAGCCGGGGTAATCGATCTCGCTGAGCACTAAAACGCCGTCGGCGGGTGTATTGACATCGAGCGCGATATGCTCCGGCGCATAAGCAGTGACGCTGGTGCTCCAATCGTCCGGTGGGGTGTCAGGGAGGTCGAGCGTTGGCTCTGTTGCCAGGATCACCGTTGTGCGCGGGTCGAAGCCGGGATCGGCCAACCGGCTCCAGGCCTGTGCATCGTCGGGCGCAATCATCGTCCGGTAGGTCATCCAGGCGCGCGGCGTGGGATCATCAATCTCATGCAGGTAGATGTGCAGTCCCTGGAATTCCGCTTCATCCAGGATGGTCGAGGGTACTTCAAGCTGCTGCCAGTCGGTGAACACATAGTTAACTGCCAGAAGTTCGTGGTAAAGATATTGCGGCAGTTGCGCATAGGCTTGAGGCGTTTTGAGCCGCAGCGGGCTGACGCCCCAGATGTCTTGCAAGCCGAGCATCGTCCCGAAGTTGCCGCCCAACCCCAGACGACCATCGACCCGAAACAGCGTCTCGTCTTCCAGCGCGATTGGTACCAGCTCGCTGTACATCGTCCGGCTGCCGGCCGGGCGAGCCTCCCAGTTCGTTTGCATGGTATTGCTGAACAAATCGAAGACGATCAACCCGATCAATGCCGCGGGCCACCAGGCGCTTTGAACTGATGCCGATAGGCGTCCGATGATCAGCCATGCCAGGGTTGCCAGAATGGCCGCGAAGAAAAATGACCTGGAAGATATACCAAGCTCGGCATAGATCCGCTTGACAAAGAAAAGTTCAACGGCTAGAAACCACAAGACAATTGCGGCGATGCCTAACACACGTGAGAGACGTTTTTCGTCCGGTGGGTTATTCTGCAAGGCGGCTACTCCCAGGCCGGCCATGATCGCTGCGCTGTAGGCGATCAGGTAGGCGATGCGCTCTTGCCCTCTGAATAGCGCCATTCCCGGAACGGAAAGATAGGTCAGATGGTATAGAATAGTCGAGCCGCCAAATGAGATTCCAAGGGCAATCAAAGCCGTCATGCCCCAGAATCGGGCCGATTCTTGTTTACGCCAGACGGCGATCCCCGCCAGAGGGAGCACCGATATTCCGGCGTAGAGCGGCGACCAGTGGGAGGTTGTGCCGTGGACGAAAATACTCAATACATCCGAAAATGAGAAACCACCGGCCCGTGCCGCGAACCCCATGTCGGTGCGTGTGGTCAGCATCATGTATTCGAGCCCCGGCAGCAGCTGTATTGCCGCCAGACCGTATCCCACGCCGAGCATTCCGATGATAGCCGGTACGCTCGATTTCCATCTCATTGGCTGTCTGAACATCCGGTGGATGCTGTAAGCAATCATCCCATAGGTCAGGAAAAGGTTGGTTTGCGGGTGACCTGCCAGCAGACTGAGACCCAGCGCCAGCGCGCTGAGCGCCAGCCACTTGATACGCCGGCGGCCATCGGTCTCGCCTTCCGATGCTTTGTAAATCCCCAACAAGCCAAGCGGGAGCCACGAGCCGGCCTCCAGCACGGCCAGTTGGACAGGCGGATAACCGGTCAGGTAGCCACCATAAGCCAACGCGATGGCGCTGACCAGCCCGGCGACCCGGGAGCGCGTGACAGCGCGGATGAAGAGATACATCCACACAGAGGCCAGCCAATAATGGATAAGCGCCTCGATCTGCACGGCATTGTAGGTCCACCCGCCGGTGAAGTGACTGACGACGATCACGAGCAGACGTGGCGGATAAAAGACGGCGGTCTGGATATCGGCGACGAAGGGATGTCCGCCATAGTTGTAAGGGTTCCAGAGCGGGATCTGCCCGTCCAACATGCGCTCGGCCTGGTAGGCGCCGCAGGCCAGGAACTGGCTGGAGAAGTCGCCCTCAGGGTATGAAACCTGGTCGATCAGGTTGGGGGTGAGAACGCGCCAGAAGTAAAAGCACCACAGGAGCGTCAGAATGATCAACGCAGCAATATCAGCACGGAGCGGCTTGTCATCGAGCCAGTTCCGGATGCGAGATAGCCAGGTCATGGAGCCTCCACAGTGATCGTCCCGATCGGGATAGCGTTTTCGGAGTAGGGGGAACCCTCAAGTGTCGTGGCAAGCGCGCGGGTATAGGCGGGGTCGGCGGCATCGTACATACCAACCAGGATGCGGTAGTCGCCCGGCGGCAGATCGGCAGGCAGTTGTAGCGTATGGACGTCGGCGATCTGGCAGGACAGCCGCCACAGCCTGGTCGGGTAATCGTTACCGAGTGGTGGGGCATCGGCCTGGGCGACCATGATGTTGTTATCATCGACCAGGTGAACGAACACCGTCCAGTCGGTGGTGGTATCGGCGTGGCGGTTCCAGTATAGGGTAATGGGAACACTCTCGCCCGCGTGATAGATATCCCCCACTGTTTGGGCTCGGAAGCGGGCAAATCCGCCAAGCTCGGCCTGGATATCGGCGTCGTCCGGGAACACGCCCCGGCAGCCTCCCATGCCGCGCGGATAGGCTACCCCTGCCTCGACGATCACGCTGCCGAACGGGCTATCGTCGGCGCGGGTTGGCTCGAAGGACGGAAAGGATTCCGGTGACCAGACCCCGACTCCCACCTGCGCCCGTATGATGGTCGGCGTGTCGAAGTCCTGCTCCAGCTCGATAGAATAGGTGTCCTCGATAATATCGCCCGGCTGCATCTGAGTGGTAGGCAGTTTGCCGCCGCCCGGGTAAGTATCGATCTTACCGATTCCGGCGTAACCGCGCCCAAGCGCGTGGATAAATACACTGTAGTTTCGGTCGATTGGCTCGGTGGCGCGCCAGTAAAGCGTGACCGGCACGCGCCCGCCCTCCTCGACGGTGGGCAGATCGGTTCTGATGGCGATCAACTCCAGGCCATCAAAGTGTGCGCCGATAGGGATAGCGTCCTCCGGTACTTGCGTAACGATGGGAGGTGGGGCATAGGTCGGCGCGATGGCATGGAAGGGGATCGCTGCTGCAATGGCCAAAAGCGACGCATTAGCGACAATGGCGCACCAGCTCTGCCAACGTTTTGGCAAGAGGCTGAGCAATCCCAGCGCGGTCAGGATGCTCAGCGCCCCGATGGCCGGGAAGACCAACCGGCCCTGCGAGGCATAAGTTCGCAGTGTCCAGTTGATGACGCCGATGAAGACAACCACTGCCTGAATCGCCAACAACCCCGGCAGCACGAGAGCTGTCCAGCTCTTTGTTCTCACGGTTCCGGCAACCCACCAAATCAGCCCGGCGACGGCGATAACCGAGAGCCCGGTGTAGAAGGTATACACACCAGGGTCGGCCAGGATGTTGACGGCCCCAAACAGCGCCCAATAGCTGACCCAGAAGCCGTACCATTCGTGACGCAGATCCCACAGGCTGATCTCCCGCCCGCCGGCCACGGCGACGTGGGTGTTCAGCCCCAGCAGCTCCCCGTAAAGGGTGATGTTGCGGAAGTACCACCAGCCCGATATGGCTAGGCAGGCGATTGCTATCGCCAATCCGGCAGCTATCATCTGACGCCACTCGCGCGTACGCCAGGCGTGGAAGAGAAGCACCAGCCCAATGATGGGCAACAGGGTCAGGCCGCTGATCTTGGTCAGGGTGGCCAATCCGGCGACAACGGCCAGGGTAATAACCCGGCGCGTAGTCAGGCCGTCCTGGAGGATACGCGCCAGGAGCAGCATGATCCAGGCGCTGAGAAGAACGGTCAGGTTGTCATTGTTGACCGATGCTGTGATGAACAGGAACATCGGGTTGAAGGCCACCAGCCCCATCGAAAGCCAGGCCAATGGGCGGTTATCGGGCCGGATGGTTTGCGCGAGCGCATAGACCAGGATGATGCTGCCGGTCCCCAGCAGGATGCTGAAAAAACGGATCAGATGGACAGCCAGCACCGTTCCTTGCCAGGGGAAGGCTTCGGCCCCGGTATGGAGGATCATGTTCTTGTTATCAGGGTCGAGGGGAATGCCCAGTTTGGCATGTGGGTTCCACCGGTGGACATCGAGCAGGTCGCCGGTGTCGATCCAGGCGGTCAGCGCGGCGCTCATCAGGTAATAGAGCGGCGGCTGGCTGCCTTCCTGCTCCCACAGCGTCTCGACGCCCGGATGCTGTACCGGCAGCTCCCCGGTCACGCGGATATGATCGATGACCGGGTAGTGGAAGACCTCGTCAGAAGCTTCGAAGACCGGTGTGCTCAGACTGTAAAGGGTTGAAAGAGCCAGGAAGATTCCCGCGATGATGGCGGCTCCACCGTGTTGGCGAAAAAATGTGCTCATTACCTCACCACCCCTATCCTGGTCAAGAGCAAAAAGTCGTCGGTCAAATTGCCGTCGCCGGTAATGCGCTGAAGACGATGCATGTCACCCATTTCGTCGGTCCAATACACGATGATGTGGACGTTGTAGAAGCCGGGTGGGGTATCCGGGAAGAGCGGCACATCCCATGTGTTCCGGACAACCTGATCCGGTTCCCATTCCGTTGTCTGCGCTGTTCCATCCATTAACCAATCGTCCCACTGCCCAAATTTATTGAATACCGGGTCAAAGATCTGGATCGATGCTGTGTAATTTCTGGTCGGATGGCTTGAGACACGCCAGTATAGCGTGAATATGGCGGTGTCACCAGGGCCGACGAGCCGCTCTTCCATTTCATAGCCGATCAGCTCCAGCTCGTTGTTGAAGTTGACGCTGATGGGGTTGGGGACATCGGTATCTTCTCTGCCGGACAGCAGGCTCACCTGACCCAGCTTCAGTGTATCTGTTGAGTCCTCAGAGATTTGCATGCGCTGCCCGCTATCCAGATCGTAGATGCCGATATAGACATCGAGTGTCTCAGGCGTGTAAGCCGTTTCACTGATCGTCACCACATAGGCATCGGTCCAGCGCAGGCCGGGGGCGAGATCGGCGGTGGCGATCAAGCCCAG
Organism: Anaerolineae bacterium; assembly: GCA_016928235.1. Lineage (GTDB taxonomy): Bacteria > Chloroflexota > Anaerolineae > Aggregatilineales > UBA3940 > JAFGMS01. The sequence continues at coordinate 26,847 of JAFGLD010000167.1, forward strand.
GCCGGGGTAGGTGTCGCGTTGGGCAACAATCAGCCTGGTGCTGTCCTGTAGATGGACAAAGATGCTCCAGTTCCGATCCATTGGCGAGAGGCTTTCCCAGTACAGGGTCAGGCGTGCTTTGCCGCCGGGAGAGGTCTCGGATGTGTCCAGATCGTAGCCCAGCAGCCGCATGGCAGGCATCGATGTGTCCGGCGGCGTGAAATCGGTTGAGGGGCCGGAGGGCGATAAACCCGGTTGGAAATCGACTTGGTAGTGAGGGGCGATCCAGGCAAATGGGGCGATGGTTGCCAACACTGCCATCGATGCCACTATCAGGCCGCCGGCCACTCTTCCCCATCGATCCGGCAGCCAGGCGACGAGCCCGGCCACGAACCATAAGCTCAAGACGCTGATGGCCGCGAAGACCAATCGTCCCTGTGAGGCAAGCGTGTAGCGCGTCCAGCCCGTAGCCAGCGGCACAGCCACACAAGGTATCCAAAGCAGGGACAAGAGGGTCGGTACCCAGGCCTCCAGGCTCCTTTCTTCCTGTCGGGCCTTGATCGCCAACACGAGAATGATGCCGGGGATGCTCAAGATGGCCATTGTATTGAGTGTCGTATAGAGCCAATCGGGCATCGGCACGCTGACCCCGCCGAACAATCCCCAGTAGCTCGCCATAAAGCCGGCGCGTTCGCCCCATAGCTGTGCCGGTGATGCCGGGGGAGAGCGTCGCCCGACGATATCCAGGAAGACATTCAGCCCTGTCAGATCGCCATACAGTTGCCAGTTACGCCAGTACCACCATCCTGCAATGGCAGTGGCCAACCCGATGATAATGGGGCCTTCGATGAAGAAGGTTTGCCATCGGCGCCGGCGCCAGGCAGCATAGGCCATGCCGAGCCCGGCCAGCCCGAACAGACCGAGTGTGCTCTGTTTGCTGAGCGCAGCCAGACCCAGAATGATCCCCAGTGTGATTGCCCAACGGAAGGTTGATTTGTCCGTATCGGCCCGGCGAACGATGCGAAGCACCAACCACACGGCGACAGTCGCCAGCAGGACCGACAAGTTGTCGTTGTTGATCGAGCCGCTGATGAAAGTGAACATGGGCGTGAAGGCAGCGACGGCGGCGCCGGCCAGGGCCAGCCACAGTTTGTTCGGAAAGACCTCCTCGCCGATCCGGTACGTAAAATAGACTGTTCCGGTACTGAATAAGACGGAGAGGAAGCGAACAATGTGCACTGCCAGCGTCGTCCCCTGCCATGGCCAGGCTTCTTTGCCGGCATTGTGAACGACGATGTTGTTGTTGCCGTCCTCAGTGATGATACCGTTATCGGCGTGCGGGTTGAGCCGCCGTACCTCATCGATATCGGAGGTGTCGATCCAGAAGGTCGAGAGCGCGCCGAGAGCATAATAGAGCGGTGGCTGGCTGCCTTCCTGTCGCCAGGGGCCCGGGTTTGCCGGATCTTGTACCGGTAGGCCATTCCCGTCGGCCAATGTTTTGACCATTGGGTAATGCCACAGCTCATCGGAAGCTTCGAAGAGTGGTGTGACGATGCTGTAAGTACCTGCCAGCAGCATAAACGCGATGAGTAGCAGGGGCAGCAGTCGATGGTGAGTGGCGAGTGATGAGTTCATAAGTCAAATGCCGAATGTCTTGAAGAAATCGATTGTCTTACGGGCAATGCTATCCCATCCGAACTGTTTGGCGGCCAACGCGGCAGCCTGTTCGAGCATCTGCCTGCGTCCCGGATCTTTCCACAGCGCGAGAAGCGTGCCGGCTAATGCTTCAGGGTTATCAGCGGCAACCATTTCGACGGCATTGGCCAGCTCAGGAACGCTCTCTTCGGATTGAGTCGTGACGATGGCCCGACCGTGCGCCAGTGCCGTCATCAACGTCGAGCGGCGCAGCGATGCGCCATCCAGGTAGGGTAGGGCGACCAGGTCACTGTCGTGGAAGCAGGCGCTCACTTCGGTGTTATCGACGAAGCCTGTCCAGTGGATGCGGCCTGCCAGATCGTGTTGGGCGATCAAGGCATCGACCTGCGCGGCATAGTTGGCGTTGGTCGGATCGCTGTCCCCCTGGCGCCCACCGATCATGAGCAGGTGAGCCGGAATGCCTTGTTCGATGAGCTGTTTGAGCGCGCTGAGCAAAACGAGACCGCCCTTGCTGTGGTTTAAGAACCCAAAGTAGCTGATGAGAAGATCGCCGGGTTTGATGCCCAATGCGGCACGCCTGGCCTGCCGGTCGTAACCGGTGGGTACACTTCCGTCAATACTGCTCCCGATCGGGATGCGATGTACATGCCGGACATGCCACTGCCGCAGTGTGCTCTCGTCGTCATGGTTGGTGGTGATCACCCCGTCAGCCCGGCGGGCGAGTTGCCTGACGATCCACCGGCGTATCGGGCCGGCCTTGGGAAACAGGTAAGGCACACGCAGATCGTGGAAGGTGACCACAACGGGGATTGACCGGATGCTCCCCGGCAGCCAGTGGATCGACGGATGCATGTTAAAGGCAGCTGTCTGAAACTGGACATCGATCACATCGAGCCGCTTCTCGGCAGCCCATGCCTTGATCGCGGCGTTGGTCGGCCAGCCCCATTTGCCGCTGACAATCGGTGACACATCGATGCCCGGCTCGCCGGCATTTTGGGCTTGCCGCCGCGTAAACACGTAAATATCGTGACCCTGCCTGACCATCTCCTCGGCCAGCGAGCGGGTGACATCCCCGATGCCGCCTTCCATGGGAGGATACTCCCCCGTCACAAACCCAACGCGCATGAACTACGCTCCCTTTAATCCGGAACGTAATACTTGCCAGTATGTCTTGACACGTTCCTGCCGCATTGCCCTTTTATGCCCCAGTAATCCTTTGGCAGCTTCGATAATCAATTGAGTGGCATAGCCGGCCAGTAGAAAAAGGCGTAAGACACCAGCTATCAGATTGCCGTGATACTTGCGAAAGTATCGGATTTTGCTGTTCTGGAAGCGCATGTGTGTCTGCGCGATGACCTGTTCGCTGCTTTTGCCGCCGTAGTGGACGATCTGTGCTTGTGGATAGTAGACGATCTCCCAGCCGGCTAATTTGATGCGTCGCTGCCAGTCCAGCTCTTCCGAATACATGAAGAATCCTTCGTCAAACCCGCCAACCTGCTCTACGGCTTCCCGGCGGGCAACGAGGGCAGCTCCATGCAGCCAATCGACTGTTGTTGTCTCTGCGTCGGACCTGTCCCGCATGTAGTATCGATCCAACACTGCGCGGGGCGCGATGGATTGGAGCCAGGTGCTCTCGAAGAAGGCCGTCCCCAGGGTCGGGAAGCGCCGGCGCGATGATTGCACCGAGCCGTCTTCGTTGAGGAGCTGTGGGCCGATCACGCCGACTTGCGGATGGGCGTCCAGATAATCGATCATGCCGGATATCGCCGAACCGATCACCCTGGTATCCGGGTTGAGCAGAAACACATAGCGCCCCTGGCCGGCTTCCAATCCAATGTTATTGCCCTTAGCGTACCCGGCGTTGTACCCCGGCTCGATCAGCCTGACCCAGGGAAACTTCTCTTGCACCATCTGGGGAGTATCATCTGATGATAGCGAGTCAACGACGATGACCTCGGTGTTCAGGGAATTGGCTGCCGAGCCTGCCCCTCCCTCAAACCTGGCCCGGATCGATTCCAGGCAGATATCAAGAAGGTCGCGCACATTGTAGCTGACGATGATAATGGATAGGTCGACCATGCTGTCCTTGTGAGTGCTAGTATTTCGGGGCGTAAGTAAACCCATAGTTATGGCTTGCTCCGAAATACTTAAACAGTTGGGCATGAAAGGCATCTCTACATACGGGTTTATTTGCGCCCAACTGTGCTAGTGTTTCGCGGCAGAAGTAAACCCATCGTTGGTGGCTGTGCTGCGAGACGCTCAGGCAACTGGACAGGTTCACTCCGGGTCTATTGGTGCCCAACCGCACCGGGTACCAAAATGCGTGGATAGAGTACCGTTCTACCCACAAAAATGCCAATTGACGCCTGTTTCTTTACAAGGATTGCATTCCAAATCTGCCGGGTGGTTCTGGTAAAGTCGCTGCAAATCGGATAGGTGGGGCTTGCGATATTATCTGGTCAGGCGGAGTGTCGTTTTTCGTTTGAAACACAGGTGCCCCGCCGCGATCCAGGCCGGCCCTGCTCCTATCGCTCTCCCCACCGATTGGCGCTCATCCCGGCCGGCGCGTATCGTGTCGAGCAAGGTCATCCACTTGATTCGCGTCTGAGCTTTTAGGGGGTGTATCCTATCGTCTTCCGGGGGTCCTCCTGGCGTTCTCCTTTCATCCTCCCAGTTTCACGCATAGTTTGGCGTGTCCCAGTGAGGGCAGTGCCCCAACTTCCCGCTTATCCTCCCCACCGCATCGATGCCGGAATAGTCCCGCGTCTCAACAACAGTCTTTGTCTTTCATCGCCGCTGATGGGGTAGCGATACAATCGGCAATCAGCAATCGAGATGGCTCGATCCAATGGTACAACTACTGACTACTTCGGCTATGAGTGATATTTCATAGGTACCCGTGAACTGGCCAATGATTTGAGTGCTGCCAGCAAAGCTCCGGCAATCTCGGCCAGGGGGCGCTTTTCCTCGAACGGCTCATCTTCTGACAGTGTAATACCCTGCTCGGCCAGTAGCTCCAACGCATGATCTCTGTCGCCTTGAGTTGTTGCCGGGTGTTGGGCCGCTGTCATGAGCAGATCGATACCCGTTTCCTGTAGGCCGTGATCGAGAAGTAAGACTGCGCCTCCAATCAGGATGTCCAGTAGAATATATGGAGCATCTATCATCAAAGCAATGTTCGCCCCCTCAATGAGGGACTGACAGGCGGCTTTCTCATTGCCCAATCCATGGTAGGCCAACCCCAGCCATTTCAGGCCGCTGGCCAGCCTTGGCCGGTCATCTGTCTGGCGCATCAAAGCTATTCCTGCCTGGCACTTGTTGACTGCCTGTTCATAGCTTCCCTGGCGCACATGTATTGTGCCTAGGTTAGTGAACGCTAACGCTTTTGTGCGCAATGTCCCTGTCTCCTCGCTCAGAGGCAGGACTTGCTCATAATAATACTCTGCGGCCTCCCAGTTTTTCATGATGTGGTGCAATGTACCCAGACTGTTCAGGAATTTGACCATGTTCGGCCGGTAGCCTTCCTTGTGGCAGAGTGCTAATCCCTCCTCCAGTACACGCAGGGCTGACTGGTAATCACCTGTATTCATATGCGCAAGGCCAAGGTTACCCAGTAACGCATAACTCTCGCTCTGGCGGCCAAGCTCTCGGTAGATGGCGATGCTTTCCCGGAAACATGCCTTGGCTGCCTCGTGATCTTCAGCGTAGATCATGTAGACTCCACCCAAAACGTTGACGGCAAATGCCAGCGCCCTGGATGCCCCTTGCGGGCGCAGTATATCAATGCTTTTTTGTGCCAATCGCCGTGCTTCCTGATTATTGCCAAGTTCTATTTGACAGGCGCCACTAAAAGCCAGGGAACGGCCCAACACGTGTTGGGCCTCGATCGTCCTTGTCGCTGGGGCCTGCTCTGATAGTCTCTCTACCACCTGGTCAATGGCAGCGATTCCTTCCTGAAACCACCCCCGAGCCTCATAGAGATAAAATAGCGGCAGCATTATCTGGTCAATGGCGGCCAGATCCAGATGAGCAACAGCCCACTGCCAGGCTGCACGTATATTGCCCAGCTCAGAGCTTATCGCATGGAGGACTGCCAGATAGTCTCTCCTGCCCAAGGCATCCTCCTGGCATTTCATAAATCTGGCATAGTAGGCCAGGTAAGAGGTCCGAACGGCGCTCTGTCTGTCCGGCTCACAAGCCAGTTTATCGGCTGCGTACTGCCGCAGGTTCTCATGGATCTCATAGCGGGCGGCTTTGTCTTCCTCGGCTACCACCATGACCAGCAGTGATTTGGCAATCAGGCGGCTGATAATGGGGAGATCGGCACCGGCTACCTCATGAGCCGCCTCCAGCGAGAAGCTGCCTCGAAAGATAGACAGGGCAGCAAAAGCGGCCTGCTCATCAGCGCTCAGGAGCTGCCATGAGTGATCGAACACTGCCCGGAGGCTACGATGACGCTCAGGGACATCGCGCCAGGTGGTGGTCAGAATGTCCAGGTTCTGTTCCACCTCTGCGGCAATCTGAGTACACGAGGCCACCGGCAGCAGCGCGGTAGCCAGTTCAATCCCCAATGGAGATCCCCCTAGCGCACGGCACAGGCGTGATACCCCTATCTCCTGCCCTCGCAGCACAAACCCGCTCTTCTGATGCTTTGCGCTCTGGACAAAGTGCTCTACTGCGCCATAGTGCTCAAGTTGCGCAGAATTGTCTATTCCCTCGGGTGGAACAGATAGCCCCTCAACTACAAATACCCATTCGGCCTGCAAGTCCAGTTTCTCACGCGAGGTCACGATGATCTTGACCTCTGGAGCGCCATGTAGGATATCAACAACCAGTTCAGCACCGGGTATGAGGTGCTCAAAGCCATCCAATACCATCAACACTTCTTGCCTGGCCAGGGCATCAATCAGCTGCTCGCGGGGTGATGTGGAGCCTGAGAACTGAATGTCCATCGCTTCAGCCACGGCTGTAACGAGGAACTCAGGTTGGGAAACTGAGACCAGTGGTACATAGGTAACGCCGTCGAGAAACTCATGCACATGCCGGACGGCCAGCTCACAAGACAGGCGTGTTTTGCCGATACCACCCGGCCCTACCAGACTGATGAGCCGGCAATGTGGGTCGTGGATATGGCTTTCCAGTATGTCCAGTTCAGTCTGGCGTCCAACCAGTTGATGAGGAGCCGTTGGGAGATTGTGCCGACGGATAGATGTACGGGCTTTCTGAATGCGCTCATAGAGGAACACAGTCTCGGGGGTAGGGGACACACCCAGCTCCTCTTCGAGCACCCGGCGGCAGGTTTCATACTGAGCCAGGGCGGCTTCGTATTTCCCTTGTCGGACCAGGCTGACCATCATCTGGCGATATGATATCTCTCGCCAGGGTTCAATATGCAGCGTTCGCATAGCATAATCGGTTGCCTGGTCCCATTTGCTCTGGAGTATGTAATGTTCCGTCAACTTATCAAGCACAGAAAGATGCAGCTGCCGGCAGCGATCTCGCTCACGGTTGATCCAGTTTTCTATCTCCGGAGCGCCATCCACATAGAGACCATCAAGGAAATCTCCGCATATGAGCGATATGGCCTCTTCGAGCTCGGCAATGCCGGCATCCTGCCGCTCGGCGATTTTCTGAAACGTCAGAACATCGACCCAATGAGGATAGCCGGCCTCAAGAGAGATGGTTTTGTTCGTGGCTGAAAGGCAGCCCGGAAGAACCTGTTGGATGTCGTACAGCGCCTGGGAGAGATTGGCCCGGCCTCTCTGTTCTGGAAGCTCTTCCCACAGCAGGAAGGCCAATTTTTCACGGGCATGAGGGCGCTTGTTTTCCAGCGCCAGGTAGCAGAGCAGGAGCAGCACTTTCTTGGACGGAATACCGGTAATCGGCTTGCCGTCCAGGGTAAGGGAAGGGACGCCCAATAAAGAAAACTCCAGCATTCACATTCCTCATGACGCCTACAAATTCTCAGTATTTGGACCGACCGCATAGACTTTGGCTTCAGTACGGAGCTTACTGAGAGTTTACTGAGATTTGGACTGTATCATATTCTCATTGCACATGCCAAGTGCCTGCCCGGGGCAACGGTCATGATCCCTTGACTTGACTGAAAAGGCGGGCAGAAAGAAGATGTTATACACGAGCTTGTGCGATTACTGCGTGTTCTTCGTTTCGTAATCTTGTTCATTTTTCACTTCACTCACGAGAGGACTATAATGGGAATGAGAACTGCTTGCCTTGCCAAATGGGGAGTGAGAATTGCTTGCCTCATGTTTCTGATGAGCCTGCTCATCTCTGGGGTTGCCCGCGCTGGCGGGTACACTTTGTGGAGGAATTACTACTACAACCAATACTATACTGCAACCCTCGACATCTCGAACAGCGACTCCCGCCTGGCCTCTGGGCTCTACTGTACCGAAAATGAGGGCAATACTCCCTGGCATAGCGAAAACTGTAAGGCGAAAAGCACCGGCGACTGGGACGAGGGAGCGTTGAAAGCGGAGTGCGGGTGGGACTATACCAGCAGTGGCGGACCCTTTGCTCTCGACATGATCAAAGGGATCTCGAGCTACGACTACAACTACGAATACTACACCGGCACGTTGCCGCGACGGATCCACGGCGTCCTGTGCGGGAATGTTGGCGGTAGTGGAACACCCTCGCCAGTCTACTGGCTGGACTACTCGCGCTACACCGCGACCCGCGCGGGGTGGACATACGATGCATACAGCACACTGAACTACGATTGGGCGTACGGATTCTGGAAGCGCGATTGCGGGCCCAAGGAGCTGATGGTGGGCATCTCAACGAAACCCGACCAGACACCGGGCTTCCTATGCAGGCCAACCGTATTTAACGGAGGGGTTTCCATGCCGACACCAGGCAACCCCACCTGTCAGGTGGTCACGGTGAAAACGAGCGACAACCGGCCCGGCAGCGAGAAGCCATTGTTCCCGTTGGACTGGGATTATGGTTACGTAAAGACGGAGTGTCCGCGGGTGAATGGTGTAGACTATTATATGAACGGAATAGCCGTGGCCCCGTGGACGAGCAAGATCCAGTCGATCCTCTGCTGCCAGCCCGCAAACTGACCTCGGCTTGCTGCTGGCGAGCTTCGCCATTCCAACCTTGAAGGATGAGGCCGCGCACCCGGAGCTCGATCAGCATCGAGCTCCGGGTGATCCGCGCACAGCAGGCCGCAGGCGCGGCAGGTTTCCACTGCGCACTTGGACGTGATCTATGACAGTTGTTCCCACTCTCACAACCGAGATCGGCGCTGAACAAATGGCAATGTCTGGCAGGCGGCTTCGAAGGAATACCCGGTGTCTTCTCCTGGGTGGAGCAATGCCACCACGCCAGCCATCCGGGATGGCGTCATCGAGCGATTCGAGGCACTCCATGTCCCGCAGACAAGAACCCGGCCAACTGGTGCTGCCTCAAGTGATTTCCGAATGTGATTGCGATTCGTGCAACAGCGATGTTGCCCAGGATGATAGGTATCTTCTCAATAACTTGGGGTAGTTTTTACTCGATCATTAAGTTTCTAACATTGCCTGGTGATCAGTGATCAGTTTTCAGTGATCAGTTTTTTGCTCGCCATGATTGGCTACCGGCGATTGGAAAGAGCATGAAAACCAGGAACTAAAAGCTAAGAGCTAACAGCGTATCGAGCTTAAGTTACCGCCTATGCTTCCCCAGATTATTGAGAAGACTATGACAGTATCAAAGTAGCCACACCCTTTCCATCAAACCAAACCAAGGAGGCCTTCTGTGGAAACGAACGAGCTGGTCGAGAGAATCATGACTCTCAAAGAGGAAAAGCAGGTCAGAATCATCGCGCATTCATATGCATCACATGAGATACATCCTGTAGCTGATATCTTGTCCGACAGCAAGGGCTTTTTCGAAGAGATCATGAAACTGGCAGACAACAAGGACCTGATGGTAGTCGCCCCAAGCTTCTTTGGGGAAATAGCGAGAGCGCTACTTCACAACAGGCCGCTGACTGTCTATGCGCCGATTATCGCAGAATGCCCGGTTGCCAACCACAAGAACCTGGGCTTCGACCCTATCAGCGATTTCAAGAAGGCTCACCCCGGCATACCACTTGTGGTCTACGGCGCTTCCTCTCTGGAGGCGAAGGCCCTCGCGGATTACATCGCTTTCCCTGGTGAAGTAGCCGCTGCTGTCAACAGCGTCGACGCGCCCGAAGTGCTTTTCGTCGGGGAGGGTAATTGTGGGCAGCACGCGCTGCGGAAGAGCAACAAGAAAGTCATCCTCTACCCCAAGAACCCGGTCTGCAACGTATACAACTCGATCAACCTCTCCGATGTTGCCAGAGCGAGGAGAGAGAATCCTGACGCCTGTCTCATGGTACACGCGGAATGCAAGGTGGATGTCGCGGAGATGGCGGACTACGCGGTCGGAACAGGCCAAATGACCAGCCTCATAGCAGAGCTGGATTTCCAGACCTACATATTGGGGACAGAGATTGGCTTCTACCACAGAATGAGCACAAAGTACCCGGACAAGAAGTTCGTCCACTTGAGTGATCGACTGGTATGTAATGCCTTCAAATCGATCCGGCTGGAGAACGTGCTCGAATCTCTCCAGGATGGCAAGGAAGTCATTCAGATCGACAATTCCATCGGGAGGCAGCTGTACGAATTCATGCACAGGATGTCCTGAAAACACGTGCATTGTCGAGTCAGGGTTAGGCCCGCCAGGGCTGGTAATCATTCCAACAATTGACCCCATTCCTAAATCCCCTTCCCGCGAGCGAGGAGGGGATTTTTGGTTCACTTCTATGCGGCAGCTCCCCTTCCTCGCGTGCGGGGATGGGGTAAGCGCATCGGATTTCTACAACCACGCTATTCCCGGATGCTACCTCATGAGTTGGAGCTTACTGAGAGTTTACTGAGAGTTGGGCTGTATCATATCTTCATTGCACATGCCAAGTGCCTGCACTGGGGGTGATGGACGTTAGCCTGGGCATAAGGCACTCCTTCCTGCAAACACATCCTGTTACCTGAATATGATGAGTACTGGTGTCTTGCCATTCTAATAGACATATACACCTGTGGCAGCAGAGATGCGGCCTTTTTCGCTTGCGGTACTTGTCTGTTGTGTGGTGAAAGGAAAGCATGTGCAATATCAGACTAATGCTTAGCTCGGTTGGAGCGCATGATGCAGAAACAGGAGGCGCCATTCAGTAACTTCACTACAGACAATACATCAGTGAGGCTTTCAAAACAATTTACCAAGGAGACATAAATGACTAGAAAGAAAAGACGGTTATTGATTACTGCTGCAACCTTTCTTGCCGGGCTCTTGCTGGTCGGCGGGGCGATCTTCCTGACCCGGTCCGTCCAGGCCAAGCCGGCAGCCGACTGGCAAGATCCGCCGGTCGTGCTCGTTAGCAGCACCTTTGACTCCGACACGGCATACTGGCCCTGGCAGACCTCCGAGACCTTTCCGGCGCATGTTAACAGCGCGGTCTATATCCCCACCCCCGACAGCGACAGCCCGGCGCTGTGTGTTACGGTTGTGGAGGTTGGCAAAGAAATATATGATGCCCAACTTAAGCATCGCCGGCTGACAATCCTGCCCGATCACAACTACAAACTCCAATTTACCGCCTGGATACCGACCGCTTCGCGCAGTCCGGAGAACCCGGGCTCCGTGCTCAGAGCCCAGGTGTCTGCGGGACATCTACCCTATAACGTTTATGGCGACAAAGCGGTCTCGCTCACCAACGAGCCCCAGACGTTCACCGTAGACTTCACAGGAAAAACTTTTTCTGATGATTATACCGGTCTGGCTATGACCGATACCGCCGCCGAGATAACTTTTCATCTGGGTGACCACAAACCCAGCACAAGCATTTGTTTCGATGACATTTCTCTGGTGGACAACACGGGCGGAGAGATACCGCCGACCTCGCAAGAGCCGGAGCGATCCGCCTTCCGCTACAATCATCTGGGCTACTTTGAGAATGGGCCTCAAGTCGCCGCCATCGCTACGGAAAGCAGAGAGCTCATCGGCTACCAGATAGCCTGGGGAATTCAAGGCGTCGATGGCCGGACGGGCGAAACGCGCGACGTGTGCTCAACCGGAACATGCGGTTGGGCAACACTCCAGGCCGGCAATGCCCCCGGCGGAGAAATGGATCTCTACTCGGGGCAGTACATTTTCCCCTTCGATTTTTCGTTCATGCATCTGCCGGCGGGTACATATCATCTCTACTACATCAATCCTGGCACCACAGATCGTGTATATGGTGAAAACTTCGCCGTCTATGATGGACTCTATGGGCGCACGCTAAGCGATGCGTTGAAGTATTTCTACCTGAACCGGAGCGGCATCGAACTCACACCTGAGTACGCACTGACATGGGCTCGCGGCGCAGGCCACGACAATGTGTCAAGTGATGTGATTATTATTACGTCGAACGTCAAGAGATATTACAAGGTCGACAAGAATAATCCTGCAACGGCTATAACGTTCGACAACAGTGTGCCTTGTTTCACTGGCGGTGACGTTCCTGGTAATCCTGATAGCATCAATACAGATGCGATGTACTGGGTGACCGATAAGACCGCGTGGCAGAACTGCACCATGGTCAGGGATGAAGACGGCAACCCCACCGGTGCTTCCCCCATGTTCCCCAATGAGTACCGAGTCGATGCGAGCGGCGGCTGGTACGACGCCGGCGATCACGGCAAGTATGTGGTCAACGGCGGCATCACCGTTTGGACCCTGCTCAACCTCTACGAGACCGACCCGGTTGCGTACGGCGCCGACAACCTGGGCATCCCCGAAAGCGGCAATGGTATTCCCGATATTCTCGACGAAGCCGCATGGGAACTAGACTTCATGATGCGCATGCAGGTGCCACAAACCATAGGTGGGGCCGCCGGCATGGTTCACCACATGGTGCACGATACCATGTGGACCGACACCCCCCTGCGACCGGACGATTGGCCCACCTACATGAAGAAGCAAAGCTTTATCCGGGCTGTCTATCCGCCCACCATCGCCGCCACCCTGAACCTGGCTGCCGTCGGCGCGCAATGCTACCGTATCTTTGAGAGCCTGGACAACGATGCTAATGGCCCAGACGATATCATTGCCCAGGATTGTCATCGAGCATCCTATTTCGCCTGGTTGGCCGCCTCGAATCACAAGAATTGGAACGACCCAGACCAGAAGGTTTGGCTCTCCACCCTGACCAAGGATGGCCTGATCCGCTTCAATGGTGGCGGCCCTTACAACGACGCGGATATGTCCGACGAGTTCGCCTGGGCCGCAGCCGAGCGTTATACCATCGACCGCGATGGTGATGATTACCTGCAAATCATGAAAGACATGGGACACTATCTCGATGTGCCCACTGCTCTGGGCGATGCCGGCAGCGGCTCAATGGACTGGCAAAGCACCGCCGCGCTCGGCACCATCTCGCTGGCGGTCACTTCTAAGAGTATCCCGGATGACGTCCGGCAGACCGCGCGCGACAACATCAGCGCCGCGGCCGGCGTCTATAGACTAAATGAGGAAACCGAAGGGTTTCGTTTGCCCTACAAGCCCGGCGTGAATCCCGACACGGGTGAACATGAGTATGTCTGGGGCTCGAATGTGTTCGTGCTCAATGACATGATCATCATGTCCCTGGCACACAAATTTGCGCCGGACGAACTCCAGAAGGCCGATTTCCTGAACGGTGTCGTCAAAGGCATGAACTATCTCATGGGCTACAATGCCATGGGCGTGAGCTACGCCAGCCAAGGAAGCAATGCAGCTAACCTGCCAACAACGGCAACGAATTACCTTAACAACCCGCACCACCGCACCTGGGCCTGGGGGGCCTGGCCGCGCTGGGATGAGCGATACTCGGTGCCGCCACCCATGGCCATCTCGCTCGGGCCCAATTCCCAGAAAGCTGCCCTGACCGACCCGAACACGGGCAACAAGGCGACCATCGCCATGGATTTGTGGAACAAGTGCCACTTAGCCCCCCAGACCTGCTACATCGATGAGGCCGACGCCTTCGCCGTCAACGAGGTCACCATTAACGCAAATGCCTCTTTTGTCTGGTTGCTCAATTACCTGGACGCCAATCAGGTGCAACCTACAGTCCCCGCACCGTCCTACTGCCAGGTGCAGTATGAGCCTCAGGTCGGCGGCACATGGGATCAAACTGAAATCAAAGTCACCATCCACAACCTCACGCCTGATCCTATCGTTGGGTGGAATCTGAAGTGGGCGATGCCATTCTATCAAAATGCTGTCATCAAGCCGGGTGAAGTTGCCACTCTCGAGACGCAAAACCTGATGGCAACGGCGCGCCCGCCGGCGAATGGCACCGGCATACCGGGTAACGGGTCAAGGTCTTTCTCCATCTTGGTGAGTAGTTATAATGACAAACTCCCTGTCGAGTTCAAACTCAATGACAACGTGTGCCAGTTTACGCCGCCGGCTTCCCAGCGCTTGATGGAGGTCAGCTACAGCATCCGGGATCAGCAGCCCAACAGCTTCGCGGCCGACGTGACTCTCACCAACCACTCCAATGTCACCGTCGACGGCTGGACGGTTAATTTGAACTTCCCCGGCAGCCAGCAGATCACCCAGGCGACGAACGCCGGGTTCAGCCAGCAAGGCAATCAGGCCACCCTGTGGGACACCGAGAGCGGAAACAAGACCATTCTGCCCGGCGGTTCGGCGACCTTCAGCTTCAATGCGTCGTACACCGGCCGCAATGACCCTGTGACGAACTATACGGCCACGCCTAACTCCACCCTGCCGCCGCCCACCTCTGGGTTGACAGCCGGCTACAGCGTCCGCGCCCTGCAGCCCAACAGCTTCTCGGCTGATGTGGTCATCACCAACAACTCCAACGCCACCGTCGACGGCTGGACAGTTAAGTGGACCTTCCCTGGCAACCAGAAGATCACCGAGGTGTGGAACGCCGGATACAAGCAGGAAGGCAACCAGGTGACTATGTGGGACACCCAGGACTGGAACAAGTCCATTCCGCCCGGCGGCACCGCCAGCGGCTTCGGCTTCAACGTCAGCTACAGCGGCCCCAATGCCATGCCGACCGACTTCCAGGTCATCCCTGACAACGCCGGCGACGTGCCCGGCCCAACCCTCACTCCTGACCCCAACCCGAGCTTACCGGTGAAGGTGGTTATCAACAACGACTGGGGCTCTGGATACTGTGCTGTCGTCACCGTTACCAACAATACCGGCAGCCCTGTAGATTGGCAGGTAGCCTTCGACATCCAGGGCAAAATCTACACGTTCTGGAATGCTATCTGGGCCCAGGCCGGGAATAAGGTGACAGCCGGCGGTGTTGACTGGAACAACATTCTCAAGCCGGGTGAGAGCACTCGCGACGTCGGCTTCTGCGCCAACAGATAACAATGTTTGTTTGAGGGGCGGCTTCCAACCAACCGCCGCTAAGCACACCAGGGCTCTGAGGTGGATACAATGTGTCCGCCTCAGAGCCCCACACTTCCTCCGGCTGTACCATAGGCATGGCATACCCACGGCAGCACGACTGGGAGAAGAACGCCCGGCACCCTATGTCACACATGCGGCGATACACGGTTTGAACCGTTTTGTAGCCAATATGCCCTACAAAGAACTATTTCGCCGCGGAGATCGCAGAGGAAAGCCATAGGAATTTGTCAGCGATTCTTACGATAAACATCCAAAGCGGGAATCTCTGAAGCGATATCGACTGCCGGACGACCATGTGCAGCACACCCCCATCGAGCACCCTTCGGATGACGGCGTCGCGGTCATCGTCGAAGGCGTCGATGTCAAGCTGGCAGTGTGTATCGACCAGCGTGATTGGCATCATGGGGTAGGGTGGCTGTTGGGTTAGCCGCTCTTGCTATGTCGCTTGAGATCGGCATCGACCATCATCTGGATCAACTGTTCGAAGGTTACATCCGGCTCCCATCCCAGCACGCGGCCGGCCTTGCTGGCATCGCCGACCAGCAGATCGACCTCGGCGGGGCGCATATAGCGTTGATCCTGCTTAACGTATTGTTGCCAGTCAAGCCCAACATGGCTGAACGCGACTTCACATAGCCGCTGCACAGAGTGTGTCTCGCCGGTGGCAATGACATAATCGTCCGGCTCATCTTGCTGGAGCATCAGCCACATGGCGCGGACATAATCGCCGGCAAAGCCCCAGTCTCTCTGCGATTCCAGGTTGCCCATGAGTAGCTCGGAGGCCAGACCCAGCTTGATGCGGGCTACGCCATCGGTGACTTTGCGGGTAACGAATTCCAGACCGCGACGCGGGCTTTCATGGTTGAACAAGATACCGCTGGTGGCATGCAGCCCATAACTCTCGCGGTAGTTGATGGTAATCCAGTGCCCGTAGACCTTGGCTACGCCATAAGGGCTGCGCGGATAGAGGGGAGTTGTCTCCTTTTGAGGAACCTCGCGGACCTTACCAAACATCTCGGAGCTGGAAGCCTGGTAGAAACGGATCGCCGAATCAACGGTTCGGATGGCATCGAGCATACGGGTGACACCCAATGCCGTCGCTTCTCCGGTGAAGACGGGTTGTGACCAGGATGTTGGCACGAAGCTCTGAGCGGCCAGATTGTAGACTTCTTGTGGCCGATGCTCTTCAAGTATCCGGATAAGCGAAGTCTCGTCGAGGAGATCACCCCAAACCAGCTCCAGTCGATCCTGGATATGCCCAATCCTCTCGAAGTTGACCGTGCTGGAGCGCCGGATCATCCCGATGACTTCGTAACCTTTTTCCAGCAGGAACTCGGCTAAGTAGGATCCATCCTGTCCTGTGATGCCTGTGACTAATGCTTTTGGCATGGTTATTTCTCCCTAAAAACGGTGATGAGTCGTGATCGATGCATCTGCGAGCAAGAAGACGGGGTGTATTCCGGCTCTCGATGCCATCCGCTCAAGAGATTAGACTGAATTCATGCGAGCGCGCCATTCTGCCAGGATGTCGGCAAGAGACTGCTCGATTGAGTAAGTCGGCCGCCAACCGGTGGCGGCTTGTATTTTGCTGTTATCGGCCTGCATGATGGGTATCTCTACCGGACGGAATCTGTCCGGGTCGATCTGTACTTCGATAGGGATTTCTGTCATGCCTAGAAGCGTGTCCAGAATCTCCTGGATGCTGTAGGCCTGCTCGCTTCCGATGTTATAGACTTCGCCCGGCTCTCCGTGTTGCAGGAGGAGGAGGTAGGCGCGGACCATATCGCGCACATCGGTGAAATCGCGCTTGGCTGCTAGATTCCCGACCTTGATGATAGGTTCCTGTGATCCCTTTTCAATCGCTGCAATCTGGCTGGCGAAGGCTGGGATGACAAATCGCTGGCTCTGCCCCGGTCCGATCTGGTTGAAGGGCCTCACCCGGATCGCCGCGACCTGGTGACTGTGGAAGTACTGTAGCCCCAACATATCTTGCGCGACCTTGCTGACCCCGTAGGGACTGGTAGGGTGCAGGGGTTGTTGTTCGTTGGTGGGGACTTCGCTTGGCGAGATAGGGCCGTAGACCTCGGCCGTCCCCACGACCAGCACGCGGGTCTCCAATCCCTGTTTGACAATGCCTTGGAGGATGTTAAGCTGCGCCTGGATGTTATTCCGCAGGGTTTCCCAGGGGTGTTTGAACGACTCGGGTACGAAGCTTTGCCCGGCCAGATGGTAGATGTGATCGGGGCGGGTGTCTTCGATGAGTTGATGGGTGGCTTCTTCGTTTGTCAGATCGATCTGGTGAAGGTGTACCCCCAGTTTTTCCAGATGGGGATACTGGTTCGTAGAAAGCCAGGTTGTACCAATGATGGTTGTATCTTGTTGGTCGGCAAGGTGTTGAGCCAGATGCCCGCCGACAAACCCATCAACACCGGTGATCAGTGCTTTCACAGGAACCCTTTCACAATGACATGTGTCAGCCGATGCTGCAAAGGCGAAGTATACCGTATGAGAAAGATTTGCCAAAGGTAGGCGGCGTTTCGATTTCAAACAAGAAGCCCCCCACAGTGTCTCCCGGCGGCCTTCTTACAAAATCAGTCAGATGAGGGCTCGGGTCGATCCCTAACCCCCGCTTGCATTCCTTCCTCCCACTGGGTGAGGTAAGCAGCTTGCTGATCGGTGAGCGTGTCGATCTGAGTGCCCATCGCCTGGATCGCAGAGCTTTATACTTGCCCATTTGACCGGCCTGCCGCAGAATGGTGTGCATGCTATCCGAGCAGCAACCTCCTATCTGAGAGGAGTGGAAAAGATGGAGTATCCCGAGCCGCACTTTGTCACGGGCTATGAGCCCGATCATGAGGCCGTTATCGAGATCAAAAACGGATGTTTTGCCGATGTCGTGAATGGCTGCTTCTTCGATCCTGGCGTGAGGATTCTGATCCAGGGGGCAAAGATCGCTGCCATGCCCGATGGCGAAAGTGAAATCAAGCCTGACTACTCAATCGACCTGCAAGGAAAAACCGCCATTCCAGGGC
>JAFGLD010000168.1 GCA_016928235.1 Anaerolineae bacterium
AAAAGATCGAGAAGTTTTCGGAAAAAGATCATGATCTTTTTTGAAAGAGATCGAGAAGTCTTTTGCTTAAGTTGACGCTTATGGATAATGGGTAATGGCGAAGTAAGTACTGTGTCATCTTACCCGTTTAACTTTTATCTTTTTCTTGTTCCTCGGTCGCTCGCTGCAAAGACTTATCTGGACAACTATATGCTTGGGGAAAGGAACCGGAAACGACGATCCTCGATCATGACGGTTCTTGGGTGTCGATCCTAATCCCCATCCGTCAACCCCACAACCCCTGTTTTTTATGACCTGTGCTCTCTGTTATGTGATTTTAAACTGATCCCTGACAACTGATCTCCAAGAATTGGTTTGAAGTTACCCCCTAAAAAATTATTGGGAAGATACAGTCTCAAAAGCATACAAGTTCAGACTCGCCCCTACCGATGTCTTAAATCCTCAACTCCCATGTCCCAACTCTCGAACCAATCTGTAACGATCTTGTATGTCGGTGAGTCGGACTTTCCCTCTAATTGGACTTATAATGACCAGTAAGGCAAGACACATCGATGGTCTTGCGATCTCTGTTGCTGTTCCATCTAATGGTGTGGTAGGGCACAAGGAGACGCATATAGATTGTCGATACTGTCATGCCCGACTGCCTGGGTTTTCGCACCCTCACGATATTTATGGGACTTACACTTGGGTCGCGAAACACCATGCATCACGCTCTGCCTATGGGGATTAGCTGTTCCGTTGGTTTCCTTGCTGCGACTGGTGATCGGGAACTGATCGCTAATAGCCAAAAACGGTAAATTGCATATCTAGCCAGGAGGGTACGATGGTATCGTCCAGATCGACAAAGATATTGTTTGTGTCATTGTGGACTGCTCTTGTGATAGCCTTGACCGTCAACATATCTGCCATGGCTTCTGAAACAGATGTTTTCTCAGGGGACAGTGATCGGATGTATGACGGCGAGGTCTATATTGGGCTACAGGCGGGATGTGGGGATGGCATTTGCGATCCCTATATGGGAGAGAATGCTACCACTTGTCCGGCGGACTGCGCGCCTCCATCGACAATGACGACTACTGTGACCGCAACACCAACCTGGTTCCGGCGGGCTACTCGGACACCAACTGCTACGCTAACTTCTTCTGCTACGCCAACCGCGTCGCCTACTCCCTCTGAGACCCCGACAATGACGCCTACAGAGCCCGGAATAGGTGTGTTTGGTTGTGACCTGGTCGCATACGAGTCTCGCGCACAGGCATGGCAGAAAGGTTATGGGGGCGCAGTCGCTCCAGGCGCTTTTGTTCCTCAGAGAACGGACAATAGGGAGATTTACGTATGTGAAGTACCACCTGTTGGACGGATCTGTATTCCGATCTATCAAGGGTTGCTGAAGGCTGTCCAAGAAGATATTGGCAACATTGTTCTAGTGGATTGCTCGCTCAATGGTGCCTGTCGAATTCATGAGAGACAGGGATATTTAGATGAGGAGTCGATCTGCTTCGATGTTATCCAAACAGACGATCTGTCATGCAGTGCGGGATGCGCGCTGGCTCCCAGGCAGACCAACCAATTTGTGATACCCTTTCTGAGCACTATACCGCTTCGGCTGTTGGCGCCTGGAGCATGCCTGATCTCCCTCTTGTTCTTCGGCGCTGTATTGGCGATTATCTTTGTCACACGCCGTTCCCGGCCTCGAAAAACCTCGGCGGCACGGGCAGCTCAAACCGTTGACCGGGATATTTCTGTAGGGGCGGCAGTCAGCGGGAATCCTTCAGATCGAGATTCCTCATCATCCGATGACAGTTTGTCGCCCTGGCCGTAATGAGGGTGATGGTGAGAGATAGATAGTCAGGGGCGAAAAATGATAGATTGATGCTCAGGAGGCATCATGAATATAGAATGTGAATACCTTCAGACCTGCCCGTTCTTCAATGACAAAATGGCCAGTGTTCCCACGGCCGCTGCGATTATGAAGATCAAATATTGTAAAGGGAATCAGGATGCCTGTGCAAGGTGCATGATCAAAAAAGCCGGCCTGCAAGTTCCTGACGATCTGTTTCCTCACCAGGTTGATCGAGCCAGGCAGTTGCTCAAATAGTCTTTGGTTGATCGGCTGTTAAGGGCAGGTCATACCGGTCTTGGGGTAGGGAGATATTATGCCGGGTGACGGTCGCGATCTGAACCGATTGATTGCCTATTTCGAGACGCTGGGGCATGTGGGTGGTTCGCAGACTGTGCCGGAGTTACTGTTGGCTTTGAGCCACCCTGAGCCCCTCGTCAGGCAGGCAGCATCGACATCTCTGGGCCGGATTGCCGATGCCGGCGCCGTGTCGGGGTTGCTCGACAGTCTCCATGATCCTGATCCTGGTGTACGACAGACTGCGGCTTGGTCACTTGGGCAGATCGGCGATTGGCGGGCAACAGATGGTTTGCTTGAGGCATTACAAGACTCTCATGCCGATATCCGCCGGGCAGCAGCCTGGGCCCTGGGGCGTTTAGGGGATCGACGGGCCTTGCCTGGTCTCCGTGCTGCTCATCGTGATCGTGACGAAGGCGTCCGTAGAGCGGCTGTCAAGGCCTCTGAGACGTTTGATGGCATACATGTCCATGAGGTAGAAGCTATTCCTGCCGGATTGTCCGGCATACCTTTGGCCTCCCACTCGAGATATCGAAGACGGAAAAGAAGTCCAATTGCTTCTCGATTACTTGACTATGGTCTCCGGGCGGGCCTGGTGGTGCTTGGACTCGCCGTTTTAGGGATTGTCGTCATTTTGGCGATTACCATCTTGAACTGGAATCGTTCTCTGGGGCCGGGATTAGTTGCTTTGGAGACTTCTGGCACCGAGGAGTCGGTTGAGACTCCGGTTGGTGAGCCCATTTGTGGCGGTCCGTCTGTCATGATGCTCCTCTTAGTCGGCAGCGATGCTCAGTCGAGTGATTTTTCTGACGGTTTCGCCGATGTGATCCGGATTGCTCGTGTTGACTTCGTGGCCAGCTCAGTTGTGTTGTTGGCTGTCCCTCGCGATCTATGGGTTCCCATTCCAGGCCTGGAGTCTCATGGTATTGTCAATAACCGGCTCAAGACTGCCTATACTTATGGTGAGGCCTATGACGTACCGGGTGGTGGCCCAAGCTTGCTGGCACAGACGCTCGCGTTGAACTTTGGCTTGCGGGCCGAACACTATGTCATCATTACCTTTGCCGCTTTCGAGAAGGGGATTGATGCCGTTGGTGGGGTCGATGTCTACTTGCCGGAGCGTGTCGAAAGTGAAACACCCGGAGGACTGGCTTTTCCTGCCGGCTGGCAGCATATGGATGGCCGGACGGCGCTGTCCTATGCCCGGTTTCGCCCAGATAACAGCAGCGACCTGGGCCGGATCGAGCGCCAGACACACGTGATTGCTGCTTTGCGTGACAAGGTGTCCACAACATCGGTGTTAGCCGTTCTTCCCGATTTGATAAGCTCGTTGCAAGGATCGGCACGGACTGATCTCAGCCCTGCGGAAGTGTCTGCCTTGATGTGTCTTGGACGCCACATCGGCTCGGATGATATTCGCACTCTTACCATTGAGGGAGAGATGGTGATTTCCGTGATCGATGAGTATGGCCATGAGCGTTTGCTGCCCAACAGCGAAGCCATCCGCCGGTTTGTTCTCGCTTTCAGCACCGGGCAGTCAACCTTCGATGGGTTGCCGCTTGACGGGCAGCCATAAGGCGCCTGTGTGGAGCATTAAAACGAACGATGAACGTTCGCAAGAGTTGTTTTTTCGCGGACTTTCCGGACGGTTTTTTGATGCCTTGTCTCAATTTTGCGCTCACAATCCTTGCGTGCCCACCAGCTTTTTCGATAAAGTCTAATCTCCGGCGGCTGAACGTCTCAGAGAGCGAATCTTGTTATTAAGTTCTTCCGGCAGCGATGCCACGATGTGAGTCTCCTTGATTTTGTACAGTGCGCGGGAGGTAGCTAATCGTAGTTCCGGTTCTGCCTGCTCCAACGCTTCGAGGAGTGCCGGCATGGCCGACTTGTCGATCTCAGCCAGGCCAATGGCGGCAGCCCAACTCGCTTCCTCATCGGAGTTGCTGATGGTCTGGAGTAGGCCTTGCACTGCCGGCTCACCGATGGCTCCCAGAGCCCTGGCGGCTTCCATGCGAACACCATTGTCTGTATCGTGTAGTGTTTTGAGCAGGCCGGATACGGCAGTAGCATCGCCGATTTTGCCTAGCGCCCTGGCGGCAGCCCAGCGCACCATCCAATCTTCGTCGCGCATGGCCTTGAGGAGACCCAAGACGGATGTTGAATTGCCGATTGCTCCCAAAGCATAAGCAGCAGGAACCCGCATGGCCCGATCTTCGCCCAGGAGGGCATCAAGCAAACCGGGAACAGCTATGTCTCCCATGATCTCCAATATCTTGATAGCCTCGTGGCGGATATCCTCGTCGTCTTCTTTGAGAGCACTGATCAGGTACGGTAAGTGCTCAGGTTCGGCGGCCTGACCGAGACCGATAACGGCTTCTAGCCGGATATTGGCTTCCTGATCCTGGATAGCTGTGAGTAATCCGGGTATGACGTCATCGCTGCCAATCTTTCGTAAGATCTGGACGGCAGCAAACCGCACGGTTGACTCTGGGACGGTGACAATATCGAGCAAACCGGGTACAGCTGCCTCACCAATGACTTCCAGGGAGTTTGCCGCTGTGTGACGGACATCGGGTTCCTGGTCGTGGAGCATGGCCAGTAAGTGCGGAATTGCCGCTTCGCCGATCTCCCCCAGGATGCCGGCAATAAGCCGGCGAACAGAGGGATCTTCAGTGTTGAGCGCGGCGCTCAGACCGGGTATGGCGGTCTCTCCGATTGCCTTCAGGGCTGTTGCCGCGCCCTGGCAAACATCAGGTTCCGGGTCGTGGAGGGTGGTGAGCAGACCGGGGATGGCAGGTCGGCCCATTTGTCCAAGCGCGTTGGTAGCTGCCCAGCGGACGATCCGATCTTCACTGCGCATGGCATCGAGCAAGTAGGGGATGGCCGCTGCCCCAAGCTCGCTAAGCACATTAGCTGCGGCACCACGTATTGCCCGATCGCTATCGGTAAGGGCCATCAAGAGGCCGGATACGGCTCGTACATCGGCTATCCAGCCCAATGCCATAATGGCTACCAATCGCACTTCAGTATCCGGATCGTAAAGCGCGCCTAATAGTCCTGGGGTGGCTTGCGGATCTCCTAGCCAGCCCAGAGAATGGGCAGCTGCCCAACGTACCTGGTTGTCCTCGTCTTGCAGAGCAGTCAGCAGACCAGGAATGGCACGGGGATCGGCTGTCCTCCCCAGGGTTTCAGCCGCGATCCTACGAGACTCGCTATTTTTATCCCGTAGCGCTTTTAGCAAACGGGGTGTAGCGGGCGAATTTTGACCCCTTTTAATATTGACAGCCACAATGCATCTCCCTATCCTTGGCTAAAAGGTGTGGATGTGGCTTGCCCTCGATCCCCTGACTGTTGGTACGATGCAATCTCCTCCAGATCACAACATACATTTATTCTATCGGTTTATGCACCGGGTTGCGCCTTACAATAGATAACAATCTGATCTGACTTGACTTTAGAGTTCACCAAGGAAAACGAAAATAGCGTTTCCTGGGAGTAACAAACCGATCAGTTAGCACCGAGAACTGCGCAAGCAGCCAAATTGGCAGTTACAGGGTATCTTCTCAATAATCAGGGGGACATTTGTCACTATCCGGGTTTTATTGAGAAGATACGGGAGCCGCACAGTGGCGGCAGCTCGTTACCCAGCCAATCGAGACCTTGTCTTTGTGCCAGTTGCTCATAGTCCGCGATTTGTAATGGTCTCCCTGTCGGCATAATCCTCCAATTTTGTCAGTCGTGAACGCCTTGTAACTTCGTCAAAATGCTCAGCAGCGCGGCCTTCCAGTCGTCCTGTTCGTTGGTGTTGCGCGGCATCCAGATGGCTGTGCGGCTGACACGAACATTGTGACCCAGTGACTGCTGCAGGGCCTGCCGGTCAACGTGGGCCAATCCGGACAACCGGAGACTGATCTGCCCGCTTTCGCTGGTGACGGCATCGACATTTGCTGCCAGTGCCAGTCGCTTAACATTTAGCTGATACAACAAATTATCGACCGGTCCGGGCAGAGCACCAAACCGATCGGCCAATTCGGCACCCAGTGTGGCGATAGCTGTCTCATCGACCAGATCAGCCATCCGCCGGTACAGTTGGATGCGCAGCGAGATGTCCGGTACGTAATCAGTGGGGATGTAGGTTGGGATGGGGAGATCGATGGTGACGATCTCGCGCGGGGGGGCGGCAGATTCTTCAGGAGATGGGTGGACGGTCACCTTGCCGTCGCGATCAGCGCGCAGCCGCGAAATGGCTTGCGATAACATGCGCGTGTAGAGGTGGAAGCCGACGGCGGCGATCTGGCCATGCTGCCGCACGCCGAGGATGTCGCCTGCGCCGCGGATCTCCAGGTCGCGCATGGCGATGTTCATACCAACGCCCAGCTCGGTGTGCTCAGCGATGGTCTCCAGGCGGGCGCGGGCTTCAGACGTCAGCGTATTGAGCGACGGGTGGAAGAAGTAGGCGTAGGCGCGGTTGGCGCTCCGGCCCACTCGTCCGCGGAGCTGGTAGAGTTGGGCCAGCCCAAACAGCTCCGCCCGATCGACGATCAGCGTGTTGGCGTTGGGGATATCCAGTCCCGCCTCGATGATGCTGGTCGAGACCAAGACGTCCGGCTTGCCGGCGGCGAACTGGCTCATGATGGCCTCCAGCTCGGCCTCAGCCATCTGCCCGTGCCCGACGCCGATACTCGCCTCTGGGACGATCTCGGCCAGCCGTTTGGCCTGATAGTAGATGGTCTGAACCCGGTTATGGACGAAGAAGACCTGCCCGCCGCGATCCATCTCGCGCAAGATGGCTTGCCGGATCAGCGAGTCGTCGCGGCGGCTGACATGTGTCACCACCGGCAGACGCTCCTCCGGGGCAGTCTGGATCATGCTGATGTCGCGTGCGCCGGTCAGCCCCATGTATAATGTCCGGGGAATGGGCGTGGCGGTCAGCGTCAGCACATCGACTTCAGTACGCATCTGCTTAAAACGCTCTTTGTGGGTGACGCCAAATCGCTGCTCCTCGTCGATGATCAGCAATCCCAGGTCGTGGAAGGAAACATCCCGGCCCAACAGTCGGTGCGTGCCAATGACGATGTCGACGGTCCCAGCTGACAGTTTGGCGACGATGGCGGCTTGCTCAGATGGGGTGCGGAAGCGTGAGAGCATCTCGACGCTCACAGGGAAAGGCGCCAGCCGCCGGGAGAAGGTGTCGTAGTGCTGCTGCGCCAGCACCGTCGTCGGAACCAGCACGGCAACCTGCTTGCCGCTCATCACTGCTTTGAAGGCTGCTCGCAGCGCGACCTCGGTCTTGCCATAGCCGACGTCACCGCAGATCAAACGATCCATCGGGCGTGGCTGTTCCATATCGGCCTTGACCTCGGCCAGCGCCTGCAATTGGTCGTCGGTCTCGATGTAAGGGAAAGAGGCCTCCAATTCGTGCTGCCAGGGCGAGTCAGGCGCAAAGGCATACCCGCTGATGGTCTCCCGCGCGGCATACAACTCGAGCAGGTCCCGGGCGATTTGCTCAACGGCCTGGCGGGTCTTCTCTTTGACGCGAGACCATTCGGGGGAGCCCAGCCGGGAAAGCTGTGGCTCGCTGTCGTCGGCGCCAACGTAGCGACTGACACGATCGGCCTGATAGATTGGCACATATAGTGTATCGCCCCCCGCGTAGCCGATCAGCAGGAACTCTCGCTCGACGCCGCCGATCTGTCGCTTCTCCAGTTCCTGAAATCGACCGACCCCATATTCGACATGGACGACGAAATCGCCGGGCTGGAGATCGGCAAAAAAGGTTTCCGGGGAGATGGCTCGGCGGGTTGGACGGCGGCGAGGCTCGGGGCGCTGCCAGCCAAATATCTCGGCGTCGGTCAGCAAGTGGGTGGTGGAGTCTGTCGATTGGAGCTGCCAGCCTTCGGCCAGCGCTCCCTGGACGAAGAGAGGCTTCCCGGCTTCGGGGACAGTCGCGACCTCCTCGACGGCGACCGGGCGTGGTCCGCGGCTGTGCTCGTACCACAGCTCGGCCAGGCGTCCGGCCTGTCTGGAGACGACAACCATCCGCTCGTTCCCCCGGCGAAACCCCACGTAGAGATCATCGAGCAGGCTCTTGAGCTGCCCGCCGTAGCGCGGGCCGGGCACGAACAGCTCGCCGAGCCGGGCCGGCTGCTCAGTCTGCCCGGCCAGCTCTATGGCTTTGCCGCGGGCCAGTTCATCGCCCAGTTGAGCCCAGGTAACGAGCGGCAGCGGCATTTCGGGAGGGATATCACCCGCTGCCAGGCCGGTTTCCCGCAGGTTGAGCGCCTGAGTCTCCAGATCGGCCACCGTGTCGGCCAGGTCGGACCAATCATCGACCAGGATCAGCATCTCCTGGGGCAGGTAATCGAGCAAGCTGGCGGTTTCATCGACCATCCAGGGCAGGTAGAACTCGATGTTGGGGAAAGCGGCGCCGAGCTGTAGTGATTCGTAATCGGCCAGCCAGTTTGATTCGTCGATTCGCTCATCCTCGTCAGTCCGATGGGATTGATCGGTGAACCAGGCTGACAGCTTCTGGGCGACCTCCGGCCCGTAGAGAGGCAGGGCTTCGCAGGCCGGGGTAATGACGACGGCCTCCACAGGTTCCAGGCTGCGCTGGCTGGCCGGGTCGAAGGCGCGCAGCGATTCGACCTCGTCACCCCACAGCTCGATGCGTACCGGCTGCTCGGCGGCAATGGGGAAGATATCGAGGATGCCGCCCCGGCGACTGAATGTGCCCGGTTCGGTGACGACGGTTGTCGATTCGTAGCCTGTTTGCACCAGGCGATGCAGCAGTAACTCGAGTTGGCCGCCGGGGAGCTGGCCGTTGTGCTCCAGCCTGATACTATGTTCGAGTAGCGTCTCGCGCGGGAGGGTACGCTGCATCAGCCCGCGGGCCGAGGCGACGATCACCAGGTTAGTGGATGCCCCTGTTGCCAGCTCGGCCAGTGTTTGAAGGCGAGCGCGCTTCGTGCCGGGGCCCCAGGGTGTGCGCTGGTAGAAGAGCGGGTTTGGCTCGGCGTAGGTGAGCACTCGCAGATCGGGCGCCCAGGCTACGAGCTGTTCGGCCAGATTGTGAGCAAGGTCGATACGTGCCGTGACGACCAGGGTTGGCCGTCCGCTGTCCTGGGCCAGCGCGGCAGTGACATAAGGCCGCGCCGCGCGAATCAGGCCCAGCGATTGGCTGCTGCCGGAACGCAGATCGGCCGGCAGGGCCTGGTATGCATCGTCTTTGCGTAGGAGGTCTAACAGGCCGGAGAGTCTCATGATTGCCGATTGAGCAACGAGTGTTGAGCGATGCATGATGAGCGACAGGTAGTGGGCAGTCCGTTTGCAGCTAACAACTCACACCTCCATTGTATTGGTTCATAGCCAGGTCGATGCCGTTGGCGAGCCAGGCTTCGACGGCGTCGGCAGCCCGGTGGTAGGTTTCCTGGATGATCGGCAGTTGCTCCTGATCGAAATTCCTCAAAACGTAGGCGGCCGGGTCCATTCGCCCTGGTGGCCGGTCGATGCCAATGCGCAGGCGCGGGAAGTCTTCGCTACCCAGCCTTTCGATGATGCTTTTCATGCCGTTATGCCCGCCTGAGCCACCGGACGGGCGCAGGCGCAGGGTGCCAACAGGCAGATCGAGATCATCAAAGATCACCAACAGGCGTTCAACCTCGATCTGGTAGAACTTTCTCAGCGATGACACCGGGCCACCGCTGAGGTTCATGAAGCTCTGTGGCTTGGCCAGGATCACCTGCCATCCGTTGATTAAACCACTTGCGATGAACGCTTTGGATTGCAGCTTGCCAAATGCCAGGTTATGCCGCGCTGCCAGGTGGTCGACGATCTGGAAGCCCACATTATGCCGGTTCGATTGGTATTCTCGGCCCGGATTACCCAGACCGACGATCAGATACTTATCTGCCATCAGGTAGTCTACAATTCACCGTTCAAAGATATCAGTCATCGACTATCTACGTTTCCTCTTCCGCTTCCTTCCGTGGCTGTCGAGCATCGGGTTGATGACCTCGCGCCGGAATCGCCACCACCAGTTTCGCAACTGCCTGCGGAAGGCTGCTCTCATCAGGCTATAGATTGCCAGAAAGCCGAACACGCCTATCGTTATCATGACACCTGTCCAGGCGGCTTGTCGCAGCCGAGAAGGGTGAAAGGGCGAATCCTCCAGGCTGACAGGCCTGGGTGTTGGCGTTGGCCCGCCGGGTGTCTCGGTCGGGCGCGGGGTGCGCGTCGGCGGCTGCCAGATGAGAGGTGTCGGCGATGGGCCGGGTGTGGCGGTGCTCGGGAGCAGCGTTGGCGTGAAAGTGGGCAGTGGGGTAGGGAGGGGGGTGGGCGTTGCATTGATTATCTGCACACGCACGTGATCATCGATGGTCGAGCCGTCTTGCTGTACCAGGCGCAGCCTGAGCCGGTAAATGCCGTCGGGCACCTGTGTGGAATCCCATGCACCCAGGACGCCTTCGATGACCTGTTGGGCAATTGGCGGCTGAATGGCGGCCCAGGCGTCATCGATAACCGGCTCGGTTGCATAGGCCAGTTCGTACTGGTAGAAGGCGGGATCGACGGCTGTGCCAACGATCTGAACCATCCCACCGATCTCCTGGTTGTCGGTTGGACTCATGATCTCGACGTGACTTTGCACGGTTTGCGCCGGCGGCATGGCGCCGGCCGGGATCGGCATGCCCACAATCGCCGCGATAAGCACCGGCAACCATAGCCGTCTCGGGTTGTTTTTAAGCGTCATGTCCTTACCTGTTCTGAGCGAAGCTTGACAATCTAGTTTAACTGATATGAAGAAACAGAGCCAAAAAATCGTGTTTGCTGTTTACTCGATGGGGTATTATCAGATGTCTCTGTATGTCACCCAAGAGGCGTTGTTTTCTTTTGGGTTGGTGACGCGCTAGAATCAACAGACAACGATACTCCATATGTTTGGGAAGGCTGTACGCGATGACTTTTCCATCTTTTTACGATTCTGATAAAGTTGGAACGCTCTATGCTCCGGATGTCACCCGGTCGATTCAGTCCGGGTACTCTGCAGGCTTCAAGTCGGCAGATAGTGACGAGAAGCGCGTTGTCTTGATGCTGGTTGATGCACAGGTCGATTTTATCCACCCCGATGGCGCGTTGAGCGTGCCTGGGGCTGTCGATGATACCCGTCGTACCATCGAGTGGTTGCTGCGTAATACGGGCCATGTGACCACCATCGTTGCCTCGCTCGATACCCATATACCTCGGCAGATCTTCTATCCCACCTGGTGGGTCGATGTGTCCGGCAGGCACCCGGCTCCTTTCACGTTGATCACTGCCGCCGACGTGGAGCAAGGAGTCTGGAAGCCGGTCGAAGAGCCGGAGTGGTCGCGCCGTTATGTGCATGACCTTGAATCTCAATCGAAAAAAACACTGATGATCTGGCCCTATCACACCATGGTGGGAACACCCGGTCATGCGATTGCCCCTGCGTTGTATGAGGCAATCGCCTACCATTCGGCGGCCCGTTCAACCCAACCGGTTTTCCTAGTCAAGGGCTCGATTGCCAAGACTGAGCACTATTCTATCCTGGAGCCGGAGGTCAAGGTGCCGGATGCACCTTTGGGCGATCTAAATGTGTCGCTGCTGGAAATGCTCTCTACTTATGATCTGCTCTATATGGCAGGACAGGCCAAGAGCCACTGTGTTCTGGAGACGGTGACCACCCTGTATCGCTACTTTGCCGATCACGCACCAGAGAAGATTAGTCGTTGGCGTTTTTTGGAGGACTGCACTTCGTCAGTGGCACATCCGGAGATTGATTTCGATGCGCTGGCTAACGCGGAGTTGGGGAGGTTTGTGGAGCAAGGGATGCAGATGGCGCGATCCGTCGATCCGATAGG
Source organism: Anaerolineae bacterium (assembly GCA_016928235.1). Classification (GTDB taxonomy): domain Bacteria; phylum Chloroflexota; class Anaerolineae; order Aggregatilineales; family UBA3940; genus JAFGMS01. The sequence goes on from JAFGLD010000168.1 coordinate 12,013, forward strand.
TTGATTGTTGTTATGGTGCTCCAGCAAAGAAGTTTTTGCACAACAGGCGATGGATGGGCAGCAATTCCCGCTTTACAGGTTTATCGCAAGGATCGCTGACTAAATCCTATGTTGTTCCTCCGCGATCTCAGCGATGAAACAGTTTTTTGTAGGGCAAACTGTAACTATTCAACTGTTGGCACTGTCTGGTGGGAGTTTTGAGTGACGGCTGACGGACGACTGCAAGTCACCCATCACTCTATCTTATGCCAAGACCGTCCGAATAGTTACGGCAAACCTTCTATTAAAAAGGTTCAAAACGGGAATCGCTGCTCTCCCCCTCATTTTTGATATTCTATTCCCACTGGATGTCCAATACCGTTTTCTTGCCTCCTTTATCTAGACGCTGCACCGTGTCATCATAACTGACAACAAAAGGGGCGTCTTTTAGAAAGCGTTTTCCAAAGCCGTAGAGCACACCATATTCAAAATCATCCGGATAGAGCCCACCGTGAAGAGTGACTTGATAGTGTCTGTCGTTGATTTTCTCAGTCGATTTATACCCTATATCTCCAAGGCGGTGATTGTTTTGATAATGATCATCCCAATGCATGAGCAATTCTCCAAATGGCATCTGGCTCATTTCCGGCGGCATGTAGGCTGTTTCGGCAATGGTGATGCCAATGGCAACGAAATTTGGTGTTCGATTCTCGATGGAGGCCAATTCGTTTAGAAGGTCCAGAAAAGGCTGTATTCGATACCAATGTTTGGCTTTTACGTCGGTCAGACCGTATTTTTCGACATACTTCTCGATCTCACTTGCTCGTATATTCTGCAGGAGGGAGAGCAGCACCTCTCCCCTGATTTCCACATTAGGCTCACAGGTTAGATGTCGCATTATTTGATGTGTTTCTCCTTTCCTAATCTTATTCTCAATCTGCTGGTGCTTTGTTTTTTATGAATATGCACTTAATCTGTGCCGCGGTTGCATGTAAGCAGCCTGGTTGGCGGCGCAGCATAGGTATTAATTATATAACAGTTCCCCAAAGCGCATATCATCAGGCCAAAGGTCGGGTCGGCTGCATGTGCCGGTTGGGCGGGATCTATCTCTGACCAGGTGGTCATTGGTGTAAAATTACATGGAGTGTGCCATTTGTCGCCGTCGTGCCAACACTTGTCCGGATAGCCGAAAGCTAAATACCGACAGTCCATAACTGTCAACTTAAGTTCATTTGCCATTTGGATTGATGCGCAGCAGATTTGGCAAGCCGAGAAAAAGATCGAGATGTTTTTGAAAAAGATCAAGAAGTTTTCGGAAAAAGATCATGATCTTTTTTGAAAGAGATCGAGAAGTCTTTTGCTTAAGTTGACGCTTATGGTCGACACTCGACGAGTTGCGCCGAATTTTAACATAGTCTCCATATTCTGTGTTTGCATTTTCGTTCTGCTCGAGTTGAGTTTCCCTGGCATGGCAACACCTTCGCCAACCCCGTCATTCCCACGAAAGCGGGAATCCACCTATCACGCTCGACGACTCCTACTGACACAGAAATGACACTTGAGCACATCATTTGGCGACTATGCCCGAATTTTAATTCGGCAAGCAGGAATTGACAGCCGGTATGCGTAAACGGAGCAACTCATTGCTTGTTATTTATGATACAATACACTCTGAGTGAGAAGAACTATGCCAGGCGTGTGCAAACAGGACGCCGAGCGTGTTTTTCTGCAGTAGACTTTATCGGCTATAGGCGTGCTATGCGTAAAGTCCAGCTGATTTTATGCGTAAATCAGTTATTTTCGATAAAGTCTAATACCATTCTTTCTGTGAGGGTAAGATATGGCAAAGAAACAACATGCCGTTGCTCTGTTTACCGATAGTACATCCAGTATTCCCGCCGATCTCGTCGAGCAGTACAACATTGAGATTGTTCCATTGCATGTCATCTGGGGGCAGGAGGATATGTTGGATGTGGTTGAGATCACCAGCCAGCAGTTTTATGATCGGCTGATCAACGATCCTGTGCGTCCGATGACCTCCCAGCCTAATGCCAGCCAGTTTGCCGAGGCAATTGAGAAGGCTGCCGGTTCTGGTGCCAAAGAGGCCGTTGTGATCACGATAAGCACCGAGTTAAGCCAGACATATGCCTCTGCCATGCAGTCTGTGGACATGGTTGATATTCCCGTCCATGTTTGCGATTCTAAGTCTTGTGGAATGGGAATGGGTTGGCAGGTGGTGGCTGCTGCCCGTGCCCGCGAGCAGGGGGGTGATTCGGCAGCGATGCTTGCCGCTATCGAGAAGACTCGGCAGCAGATGGTACTTGAGCTGACTGTCGATACATTGGAATGTCTGCACAAAGGAGGCCGAATTGGTGGCGCAGCCATGTTGGTTGGTACGGCGCTTAACCTCAAGCCCCGATTGTATGTCAATCACCGGACGGGGAGAATTGAGCCGGGCGAAAAGACGCGCACGCGTAAGAAGGCCATCGATAGTGTCTATAAGGCATTCTTTGATGCGCTGGATACCAGCAAGCCAATGCATATTGCTGTTCATCATGCCATGGATGAGAAAACCGCTGAGGAGATAGCGACTCGTATCCGGAAGGACTACAATCCTCAGGAACTACTCATTGTCGATCTGCCTCCCGTGGTCGGTGTTCATGTTGGCCCAGGGACGGTGGGATTGGCCGGTTATTGCGAAGCCTGAAAGGGAAAAGCAGCGTGGCTTCTTATACCCATCAAGTTGTTCAAACTGCTCTGGATTCTCTGGGCCTGGATATCGATATTCAGATCTTTGAGGCATCGACTGCGACGGCGCCACAGGCTGCCAGGGCGATCGGAACGGACTTGGGTAGTATTGTCAAGAGCCTTTGTTTTGTTGTAGATGGTGAGCCTGTTTTAGTTCTGGCTGCCGGTGATCACCTGGTCGATACACGTAAACTGGCATCGCTTTATGGAGTGGGGCGCAAGAAGGTGCGTATTGCTGACGCCGAAACGACGATGCAAGTCACCGGTTATGATGTGGGCGGTGTTGCGCCGGTGGGACATCCCCAACCCCTGTCCATACTGATCGATTCGACACTCCGGCGCTACAATACTGTCTATGCGGCAGCAGGATCGGCCAATGCCATCTTTCCGATCTTGTTGGACGATCTGGTACGGGTGACACACGGGCGATTTGTTGATATGGCCCAGGAATGATGGCGTAGAACTTGTTTATTCGTAACTATTCAGCGGTTAGCTGTTTGTAAACTAAAACTCGTCATTCATCACTCAAAACTGTCAAGCAGCCGCGGCACCAATAACTGAATAGTTACGTTTATTCTGAATGATGTTTCGCTCTTTGAGACTTTGGTTTAGAATAGGACATGCCGGATTGTGACGTGTAACTAGCTTGTGGAAATAGGGAGAATCAAACATGCCTAAAAAAATGAAACCATGGATACAAGTGGCGTGGCTTGTGGGGATGATGGTGTTTGTCGCCGGAATGCTATCAGCCTGCAACTTGGGAGGGGCGGTGCCAGCAGAACCACTCTTGGAAACGCAAGACCCAAATATTTATATTCCTCCGCAGGATCCGATGGGTTTGCCACCTCTTGAAGAGACCCAAGATTTCCAGGTGCCGCCTACTGCTACGATCCCGCCCCAGTTATTACCCACCGAAGAACTCGGTCCGATCATGATTGATGGCACGACGCACCGAACACAGGAACCGGTGACGGTGCGTGTACAGGCAGGGACTGCTGTTACAACTCTGTCATGCACCTATTTGTTTCAAGATACCAATCTGACAACGGCCCTTGGAGCGGCGACTGAGCAGGTAATCAACGAGAGTAAAAAAGAGTACGTATATACTTTTACACCTCAAGCATCTGGGACATACCAGGTGAACTGCACAGGCATTGCCATGACACTCAGTGGCCAGCGTGCTGTAAGCTCTGCTGGGATGCCTTTTTCTGTGGAGGCGAAGGACTAATCTTTCGCGGTGTGAGTACACCCATAGGTGACTGGGAGATATTAGACTTTATCGGCAATAGGTGTGCTATGCGTAAAATCTGCGCTATTTCATCCGCAGCTCAGTTATTTCCGATAAAGTCTATTCTATCTGCTGCAGTGTTTTATTGTGTAAAGGCGAATTGTACAGCGTTATGTAGACTTTGGCGGCACACGGAAACAATGTGATCGGACCCGATGTCCATTTGCGTCGATTGGGTGGTAGTGCGGGCATGAAATGATGCTGTCGGCAAGTCCGCAAAATAACTCACAGATACGGGCCTCAGATCCGCCCTCAGCAAAATGCCCACCAGCCAGTGACAGAAGTGCTGACCATGCGATTCTCGCGTGCTACCACCTCTCGTTTGTCCCCTGATTGTAAGCGTCAACTTAAGCAAAAAAACTTCTCGATCTGTTTCTTGACTTGCCAAATCTGTTGTCGATCAACAAAGAAGGAAAATGACCTTAAGTTGACAGTTATGACCCCATGATATCTGCGAGATAGTAGCGGTTTGGATGTGGCTCATATAGCTCGCGTTTGCCATCGCCAGGCAACTCGACGCCATGTCTGAAATTCATAATAGGCCATCATCAGGCTGAGATCGAGGCCGTGCAGGCCGTCTCGATACCCCTTCAGCGTCACGAATCGCCACCAGAACTGGCGCAGCGGCGCGCCGATGTAGGTCCGGGCCTTGGGCTTCAGCCCCTGGCTGAACCGCAGTTCCGCCTCGATGTCCGTGTATTTTTCTTGCTTGTCGATGAAGTGATCACGGTCACGATAGTTATGGTGAATCAAGGGAGTTTCCAGGTAGCCGGCCTGACCATCCAGGATCACTTCCTCATGAACCGGTCGCAGCGGATCGTAGCGGGCGCTGGCACGATGCAGCACCCGGAGCTGGTAGTCGGGGAACCAGCCCGCCCCGAGCGTCAGGCGGCCAAAGATGTAGTTGTGACGGGGAACCCACCAGCCGCGCTCCGGCCCTTCGATTTTCTCCCGAATCTCGGCGGCCAGCTCCGGCGGAATTCGCTCATCAGCGTCGACAAAGAAGACCCATTCCGACCGGGCAACCTTGAGGGCAGCCTCGCGTTGCGCCCCATAGTTCTCGAAGGGATGCTGTACAACGCGCGCCCCGGCGGACTCGGCCCGGCTGACTGTGCTGTCCGTGCTGAAGGAATCGAAGACGATCAGCTCATCCGTCCAGCGCAGTGTATCGATGCACGCTTCGATGTTGGTTTCTTCGTCGCGGGTGAGGATCACTCCTGCTATGGCGGTCATGGCGTCTCTCGTGGTTTGATGTGAATGACAAAGCTGCTGTAGGGAGGCAATTCGGGAAGCGGTGTGTAGGCATCGAACCCGCCTGAACGGTGGATGATCGGCGCGGTGGGTTGGCCCTCGCCAAACAGCATGACTGCTTCGGGTGTCCTGCTCGGTGGCCCTTCAGACAGTGTCAAGTGGTACCCGGTCACGGCTTGAGCAGACACATTGGCTAGCACCAGCACTGTCTCTTCCGGTGTAAAGCGCATGAGGCCGTAAACAGCTTTATGGTTACTCTCAACCAGCAGTGTGCCGCCGACGCTCAAGGCCGGGTGTGCCTGGCGAAGCCGGATCAGGGCGCGGTAGTGGCTCAGGAGCGAGCCGGGATCGGCGGTCTGGGCAGCGATGTGTACTTGCCGGTAATCGGGCTGCAAAGCGTACCAGGGTGTGCCGGTCGTAAAGCCGGCAGTATCGGGCGTGCCGTCCCACTGCATCGGCGTGCGGATGTTCTCGTCGGGTTTGTAGCCGGTCATGCCGATTTCCTCGCCGTAGTAGATGAACGGCACGCCGGGATTGGTCAGGAGCAGTGTGGCCGCGACCTTTGCCGCGTTGATGCTGCCATTCAGCTCACTCATAACACGGTTCTGATCGTGGTTGGTCAGAAAGGCAGCATATTGCCCGGCAGGAAACAGATCGAGCGCCTGTTGTTGGTCGTAGCGCAGCAAGTCTGCATTTCCCCTTCGAACGCTGGTGATGAAATCTGATGCCAGGTCGAAGCTAAAGGCCAGATCGAGCCGGGTGCCAATGTAGGGCGCGATGGCATGGCTGGAATCCCACACCTCACCGATCAGCAGCGCGTCTGAATGGATCGATTTCACGTGTGGATGGAATCTCTCTAGCCAGGCATGTGTCTCGGCTGTGTTTTCTATCTCCTGGCCTGCTTCGATCAAGTATTTGACCGCGTCCAGTCGGAAACCGTCGACGCCCATCTCTTCCAGCCAGAAACGGGCAATCTCGTGGACGGCTTCCGTTACTTTGGGGTTCTCGAGGTTGATATCAGGCATCTCTGACCAGAAGTACCCGTAGTAATATCGATTGCCACTCTCGTGCCAGACGGTTCTGCCGCCGGGGCCGTAAAAAGCCGGTTTCTCGTTGCGCCAGATGTACCATTCTTCATACTCCGAGCCGGGTGTTTGCGCGTCGATGAACCAGGGGTGCAGGCTGGATGTGTGGTTGATCACCAGGTCGACGATGACGGCGATCCCTCGCCGGTGGGCCTCGGCGATCAGCTGTTTGAAGTCGTCGTTGCTGCCATAGTCGTGCGCAATCTGCCTGTAATCGACCACATCATAGCCATGATAGCTGGGAGACTCGGTAACAGGCATCAGCCAGATACCGGTAATGCCCAGGTCAGACGTCGTCGACGGGTCACCGTCGTTAAGGTAATCGAGCTTGTCGATCAGCCCTTGTAGGTCACCGTTGCCGTCGCCGCTGCTGTCGTAAAAGCTGCGCGCGAAGACCTGGTAAAAAACACGCTCATTCCACCAGGGCGGCTCGGCTGGGGAAGGTGGTAGGGTCAGGGCGGGGCCTGAGCCGGTGACTTCAGCGCAGCCTGTGGCAAGCAACAGGCACAATGCGATGACAATGACGATTGTCCGGGTAGGGAGTACTTTCATTGTACCCATGTCAGCCGGATGACTTCCCGGTAGGCATCGACCAGCGCCTTGCTCGCCTCTTCACTCTGCGAGGAATCGCGGGCGGTGGCCTGGATCAGCCGGTTCATTCCCGCGCGGATCGTTAAAATCGCTAATGCTCTTTTGAGAGGAGAATAGTGTTTGTTGTAGAGCCGCAGGCGCGCTGTCCACAGATTGATCACCGATTGAGGGCGTACCTGGATGGTGCTTTGCCCGCCATAGTGGACCACTTCGGCAGCGGGGATGCAGACGGCTTTCCATCCCGCGGCCCGGATCCGCAGCGCCCAGTCGACTTCCTCGCAGTAGAGGTGGAACTGCTCATCGAAGAGACCGGTTTGTTGAATGACCTCGCGTCGCAGCATGAAGGTTGCGCCCAACGGGTGATCGATTTCAAACGGCCGGTCGCTTTCGTAGAGAGAGCGGGGATAACGTCCGTTTAGCCGGCTCTCGTGGAGCCGCCCCAGCACAGGGAAGAGATCGATCATGAGCTGGCTCAGCCCCGGAAAAGCGAACGCGCTGTGTTGAAATGAGCCGTCGCCATAGACCAGCCGCGCACCGCCAAGCCCGGCCTCGGTATCTTCCATGCCGTCGAGCAAAGCGATCAGGGCGCCGGGGCGGATCAGTGTGTCCGGGTTGAGCAGCAAAACAAATGGCGGCAGGTTATGGCCATCCGGGAAGCCGATTTCACGGAGGGCCAGGTTGTTGCCCCCGGCAAAGCCGAGGTTTTCCCCCGGCTCGATCAGATGAGATTGTGGAAAGGTACTGCGGATAGCCTTTGCTGTGCCGTCGGACGAGGCGTTATCGACAACATAAACCTGGCCATCCAAACAACTGCCGGCCAGATCGTCATATACAGAGCGAAGACAATCGAGTACCAGATCACGCACGTTCCAGGTGACGGTGATGATGGCGAGTTGTGTCATAGGGTATCGGGTGGACTACTGCCCCATGCTGACCAGGTTTAACTTTGCGTCGATAACCAATTGGCGCAGCTCGGCGTACTCGTTCTCATCGCCCTTGAGCAGCTCGTCAGCCTCGATCAGATCTTTTAACTTGTCTTCGTGGTTGCGGAGTTTGTCGAGCAGTAGAGCCTGCGTGGCGGTATCGAGCTTGAGTGATAGCGCATAAGCAACGGTGGGTACCGGCGGCAGCGTCGCGATGATTTTGATGCGGTTCGAGTTTGGTATGCCCACCTCGGCGCCCACAACAGTTGCGCCAACGTCACATTGGTAGGAAAGCAAAGATTTGATTACGGCCTCGTCGGTCTTGGTGTCGGTGACGCTGTAGAGATCAGTCATTGGGTTCAGCCCGTTGGCACGCAGCATCAGGCTTGGAACAACCCAGCCGGGTATCGAGAGTGGGCCGGACCGGCAAAAGCGGAAGCCTTTGAATCCTACCACGCTGTAAATTTCTTTCCCTGCAATGGTGAGCATCTGGCCGCGCGTCGATTTTTCGCCGTCGATGACGGTGGTGTAGAGCAGACTGCCACACCCGGCCTGACTGACTGCGAGATAGCTGAAGGCATCAAGCGTGGCAAGGTGGGCCTCACCGTTGCACAACGCGCGATGAGCCTCGCCATAGCTATCGGTGACTTGGGCCTCAATGGTTAATTTGGTCGCAGTCGAAAGCGATTTGGCAAAATCATCTGCTGTCTTTTTGATGGATGACGGATCGTCGTTGACGAACATCACAACCAATGGATGTTCCGGACTGCCCGGGGGCGGCAAAGTTGGCAATGGCGGCAAGGGGGTCGGCAGAGGAATCGGAGTAGGGAGAGGGCGAGACGCGACAGGCGTGGCTTGTCGCTTGCCACAGGCGACCACCCCAGGCAAAGCCAGCAGCACAAGAACAAGAAACAGGATTATGCGGTGCTTGTTTTTTATGGCTCATCTCTCCTGAACGATTCTCATGATACTCCAAGCACATCGGCAGGGCAAATTGCGTATCCTTATGGATCGGGTGTGAGATCACCGGCGAGCATAATCGTGATCCATTGCGGATCTACTACATTATTGATATTGGCAATCTCGACATCTTCATGGATCAGACCGGCCCAGAATTGCTGGGGATTGCGTGATTTCACGATATTGGTCAGCTTGATCCCGCCATTCACAACCGCTCTCTGACCGGGCATCAGGTAGTAATGTGTGCGCCCATCTCTATCCTGGATGGGAGTGAGGTTTTCGGGTGTGCCCAGCGCCCAGCGCCACGGATAATCGGTCTGGCAGGTATCGCAATGAATGCCGACCCGCCAGGCGCCTGATTCTACATAGAAGCCGGTACTGGAATAAAGCTCGTCCTGATTGTAAACGTATCCCGGCTCAGGCCCAGTGGTGCGAATTGGCGCTTCGCCGTAGTTCTCCACGGTCAGTTGGAAGGTTAACACGTCGCCTGATATGACAGTTCGGCTGGAGAATGTTACGGTATCCCCAACCGGCTGCCCAACGATCTCAGCCAGGGGCACACCGCCGTCTTTGATCGTGACCTGACCGGTACGCTGCATGTGTTGGCCTTCTTCATCCTTAGCTTCGATTAGCACAGTGTAAGTGCCGTCAGGCGGTGGGCTGATGCCCAGGTCGACGCCACCGTCATATTCGAACTTATGGCGTCCTGCTTCACCGACTTTCCGGCCTTCCTGAACCTCCGACACGAAGTAACGGACACCCTTCTGATCGATCAGGTAGACGGTCAGGTGTGCATCCTTGGGTACGTAAGCGTTGATCCAGACCCGGTCATCAATACCATCCTGATTGGGGGTAAATATCTCCGGCGCAATAGTGAATTCCCATAGATCGGGTAGAACGTCATCGGCATCCACGATGGTGAGATTTCCCTTTACGTATTCTGTCGCTCCAGTGGCTTGATCGACAGCCTCAATGACCCAGGTGTATTCGCCGTCACGGAGCAACCGCGATAGCACCTCACTATTGAATGCGTCCTCATCGAGCATGTAACCTTCGACTACCCCGCTGAACATGACTTTGTACTCACCCTTGGGGCGAATTTCATCACGCCGGAAGTAGTAGCGTTGTCCGGATGTATCTTCGAAGTAAATTGAGAGGGCTGCTTCACGGCGGAGCCGGTAGCTCAACATGGTGATATCATTTTTACCATCAGCGTTGGGGCTGAGCGTTTGCGTTCCGAATGCAGCCTCGGCGATGACAGGCCGGATGGGCCGACTGAGCAGATAGGCTACAGCGAGAATCGAAGCCAGTGCAACTAGACTCGCGGTGATGGTTAAAAGTCGTGGAATTCGCACGGAGTACTCTCCCTATCGTTGGATTTCCCAAAAGACATCAAGTCTACTGGGACAAACTTTAACCCTGCCTCTTGTGAATGAGGGAGTCATGGGCAGAGCGAGGATGGCTTTACTGATTTTTAATGCGTCCTGATTCGTTCTCTAGAGAATAACAGGATTGTTTCCCCAGAGCCGATGGGGAGTTTACCAGGAATCTTTGCGGACTGACAACCATGTGTCATTTTGGCATGGGTTCCTGGCTTGACTTTGCGCCTGTCTGGCTGAATAATTGCGACGGGTTACGCGAAGGAGTGGGATTTTCCCCGTAACTGTTCAGTTATTGGTGCCGGCTGCTTGACTGTTTTGAGTGATGAGTGACAAGTGACGAGTTTTAGGTTAGGTTACAGCTAACACTCGATGATCGAGTTTTTAACATTGACAGGTGATCAGTTTTCAGAGATCAGTCTAAAATCTGACATAGTCTCCATATGGTGTGTTTGCACATTCGTTCCACTCGCATTGAGTTTCTCTGGCATGGCAATGCCTTCGCCAACCTGGTCATTCCCACGAAAGCGGGAATCCACCTAACGTGCTTGACGCTTCCTACTGACACAGAAATAACACTTGAACACATGCCTATGCCCAAAAAACTGGATCATCGAGTATAAGGTAAACAGGTAAAGCGACACAGGTCATGATTCGCGCCATTGCCCATTATCTTTTACCCTTCGAATAGGTGAAAACTTTCCCGGAAAACTCTATGGGGTCTGGTCGTTGTCTGTTGATCTTCCGATGCTCCTCCGGTGATCCTCTGATATCGCCGGGATGGGGGTATGGTCGGCGGTAATGTGTTCTGTATAGGTGGAACACATTGTGGCTCGAAACAACACAAATCCGGGCAGGGTTAATGGACGAGGGACGTCCCAATTCCTATCTTCCATCAAACATTGCTATCCGCAAGAACGGCGGTATACTCCTCTCACTGGAGGCTGTTTGTTGATCAATGCCGCTAACTTACCAACAGGCACTAGCATACATCCATCATTTTGATGATCCTTACTTGGCTGCTCTGCGCGATCATGGCAAGCAGACCTGGGGGGTGGCAACGATGGAAGCCTTGTTGGGAAGACTCGGCAATCCTCATCTGGCCTATCCCACCATTCACGTAGCAGGCACTAAAGGTAAGGGCTCGACGGCGGCTTTCATCATGCAGTCGTTGGTCGAGTCGGGCCTTAGGGTTGGGTTGTATGCCTCGCCACACTTGCAGGATTGGCGAGAGCGCATCCAGATCGACGGGAAGTGGATATCAGAGGAATCGCTCTCCAACCTGGTGGAAGCGTTTCGCGTTTATGCTGAACAGACTTCCAGCCTGAGCGCCTTCGAGGCTGCGACGGCATTGGCCTTCTGGCATTTCGCTCGCGAACGATGCGATGCAGCAGTGATCGAAGTTGGGCTAGGGGGGCGGCTGGACGCTACCAGCGTGATCGAGCCATTGGTGGCGGTGATTACCAGTCTGAGCCTGGATCATACCCAACTGCTGGGTGATACGTTGGCTCAGATCGCTGCCGAAAAGGCTGCTATTATCAAACCGGGCACGCCGGTGATCAGCGCGCCCCAGCGGCCCGATGCTTTGCAGGTCATCGAAGCGTGTGCGGAAGCAATGGGAAGCTCGCTGACGCTGGTAGGCCGCGATTGGTTGTCCCAGCCGGTTGCTTTGACACTCGAAGGTAGCCGGGCATTGATAGGAAAGCCTGATCATCTGGAGGCCTATCGGATTGGGCTGCCGGGAGCCTTTCAGATCGAAAATGCGGCTGTGGCTCTGGCTGCGTTGCATGAGGTGGACCAGGCTGGATTGATGGTGGCGGCTGAAGGTATTCGGGCCGGCCTGATGGGCGCGCAGTGGCCGGGGCGCTTTGAGAAAATGTCTGATGCTCCATTGATAATCATAGACTGCGCGCACAATCCGTACTCGATCACAAAGTTGATCGAGACATTAAGTGAACTGGCTGGCGAGCGCCTCCTGACCTTTGTTTTTGGCTGTATGGCCGATAAGGACATTGAGGGTATGTTGAGTAATATAATCCCTGTGGCTCATCGTGTCATCTTGACACAAGCTGCTCCGGATCGAGCAGCGAGTGCCCAGGATTTGTTCTCGATAGCGGAGCGAATTGCAAGATCGCTGCCGAAGAGTGAGAATGGCACATCCCGGCGTCGACCGATCGACCTGCTGTTTTTTTCGACTATGGCGGAATCGGTGGCTTATGCAATGGAACAGGCATCTCCTGACGATGCTATTTGCATTGCCGGTTCATTGTCAATCGCAGGCGAAGCACGGGGTATCTTGATGGGGAAGCACGATGGGATAAATGGGCTTTTCTCGAAGTCGAAGCTCAAAGATGTCTAACATGTCTTCGATGTCCGCGCGCCAAACTTTCGCGCTTTGCTAATCATCGAAGAACGGTTAGTTTTTGGTACACGGTTTTTTCGGTAAACTAGAACAGTTACAGTGTGAAAACCTGGATTGGTTATTTTGTCTCTCGCAGGTTGCTTCTTGTCGAGAAGTGGAACCGGAGAGATTCCATAGGTGAGATGATGAATCAATTTGATGAAGATTTTTCCCAAATGTTAGGATCGATGTCGGAGTTTGAGCAAATCAGCGAGGCGGAGCCTGATGAGTTTGGGCTGATCGAGGCTTCGCTGATCCCACTCCGCGACATGGTGATTTTTCCTAACATGGTAACACCGCTTTTCGTGGGGCGCAGTCGCTCTCTTGAAGCGATTGCCATGGCACAGCAGCGTCACGAGACGGTTATTTGCGCGGTTCAGACGGATGCTGACGTTGAAGAGCCCAAGCCTGAGGATATCAGCAAGATCGGTGTTGAGATTGCTCTGGGCCGGATGCTGCGCATGCCGGATGGCACAAGCAGTGTGTTGGTACAGGGACGGCGCCGGGTTGAGATTGTTGATTATGTCTTGACTGAGCCTTACTATCGGGTGAAGGCTCGCGTGGTTGTCGAGCCGACAGACTATACCCGTGAAATCGAGGCGCGCAGGCGGGCGGTGTTGGCACTCTTTGAGAAGGCAGTGCAACTTGACCGCACATTGCCTGAAGATGCCTATGTGTTTGCCATGAACGTCGAAGAGCCGGGGTGGTTGGCTGACCTGGTAGCCACGACGTTAGACCTGAGCACCGAAGAGCGCCAGTCTTTGCTTGAGATGTCTGACCCGGCCGAACGGTTGCTGCGGATGAGCATTTTGCTTGGCAAAGAGCTGGATGTGTTGGAGTTGGAGGACAAAATCCACAGCCGTGTTCAGGAGGAGGTCGATAAATCCCAGCGCGAGATGTTCCTGCGAGAGCAGATGCGTGTCATCCAGAGCGAACTGGGTGAAGCCGATCTCTTCCAGCAGGAAGTTGGCGATCTGCGTGAACGGCTCGCAAATGCTGCGATGCCGGAGGCTGTCAGGGACAAGGCGAACCGTGAGTTGAGCCGTTTGGCCGGAATGCCGCCGATGGCCCCTGAGGTTGGGATTATCCGTACCTATCTGGATTGGATCGTTGAGCTACCCTGGGAGAACCAGAGTGAAGACAACCTCGACATCAAGCACGTGGCGCGTGTCATGGAAGAGGATCACTACGGGCTGGAGAAAGCCAAAGAGCGCATTCTCGAACATATTGCTGTCCGTAAACTCGCCCCTGACAAAATGCGCTCGCCGATCCTGTGCTTTATCGGTCCACCAGGAACAGGGAAGACATCGATTGGGAAGTCGATTGCCAGAGCGTTGGGACGCGAGTTTGTCCGGGTATCGCTTGGCGGCGTTCGTGATGAAGCCGAGATTCGCGGTCATCGACGTACCTACATCGGTGCGCTGCCGGGCCGGATCATCCAGACCGTGCGACGTGCCGGGACGATCAACCCATTGTTCATGCTCGATGAGATCGATAAGCTGGGCAACGATTTCCGGGGGGACCCGTCAGCTGCGCTGCTGGAAGTACTCGATCCTGAGCAGAATCACGCTTTCTCCGATCACTATCTGGAGGTCGATTACGATCTGAGCAAGGTCATGTTCGTGACGACGGCCAACTATATCGATCCCATTCCTCCCGCGCTTAAAGACCGCCTCGAGATCATCGAGTTTCCCGGCTATATTGAGGAAGAGAAGCTGCATATTGCCCATAAGTTCCTGATCCCCAAGGCGCTCGAGGCTCATGGTATTCAAGATAAGGGCGTTCGTGTCGAAAACGAGGCGCTCAAGATGATCATCCGTGAATACACCTACGAAGCCGGCGTCCGAAACTTCGAGCGCGAGATCGCCAATCTCTTCCGCAAGGTGGCCAGGCGTGTTGCCGAGGAGCGCGCTTATCCTCACCGGATCACGCCGGAGAGCCTGGCAAAATACCTGGGGCCATCTCGTATTCCTGCGCCATTGCTCAACGATGATGATGAAGTCGGCGTGGCGCTGGGCGTTTCCTGGACGGAGGCTGGTGGCGATGTACTGCCGGTCGAGGTGACTCTCATGCCGGGGAAGGGCTCATTAACCCTGACCGGTCAGCTTGGCGATGTCATGCAAGAGAGCGCCCAGGCTGCTTTGAGCTATACCCGGTCGCGGGCCGCCGAATTGGGCATTGATGATGATATGTTTGAAAACCTGGATATCCATATTCATCTGCCTGAAGGCGCGATCCATAAAGATGGCCCTTCAGCCGGCGTCACGCTGGCGATTACGCTGATCTCTGCCTTCACAGGACGGCCTGTTCGTCACGATGTGGCCATGACAGGTGAGATCACCCTGCGTGGTCGCGTGCTACCGGTTGGCGGGATCAAAGAAAAGGTGTTGGCGGCTCACCGGTTGAATGTTTTCAATATTGTGATGCCTGCCAAAAACAAACAGGATCTGGTGGAGATACCTCGCAAAGCGCGCAAGGATCTGAATATCACTCTGGTTGAGCGCATGGACGAGGTGATCGATATCGTACTGTTGCCTGCTACGCTAACACCACCCAAGGTGCGGCGTAAGCGTAGTACTAAGACACAGAAGAAGACGACAACATCCCGGAAGCCGGCTGCGGCACCGGCCAAGCCAAGGCCGCAGCCGCAGGCATCAGCCGGTTAGAATGAAATCTGGGGAGTGGTAAGTCAAGGAGGAAATGACAAGATGCGTTCGCGTTTTGCATTGTTGACGATAGCGTTGATCATGGTGGCCTGTGGCAGCAATGCCGGAGTGCCGCCGGCGACTGCCTTACCGACAGTTGCTCTACTTGATGTAACATCAACTATAGGGCCAGACCAGCCAACACCGACTGCGCTGGTATCAGAGCCGGGGCCGGATTCAGGTGAGGCGCCGGTGGAGGAGACTGCACCTATGGCGGGTGCCTTACCGATGCCGGTTTACTTTCTGGGCGAGGATGAACAGATCTGGCGGCTGGAGGCGGATGCTGTTACGCTGACGCGGATCACATCAGAGGCTGAACCGGTGATCGATTTTGATGTTTCTTCTCTGGATGGCTCGCTGGCATATGTTACGGCCAATTCGCTGGTTCGTACTGATGCGATGGGTGGTGGACGGATAGGGCTGCTTGACGGGCCATCGCTGCCAGCCAACCCCGAAGGGCAGTGGTTTGGCGCCGAGTTCAGCGCCCCGCTCTGGTCGCCTGATGGTAGCCAGATCGCCTATGGCTCGAATGGCGTTAATCTCTTTTCAGTCAGTGATGGGGTATCCAGCGTTTTGCTTCAGAACGATCCGTTTCCGGAGGAATTCTCGGATTCTCCTGAAGTGATCCAGTTTTTCTCTCCCGCTAAATGGTCGCCGGATGGAACCCGCCTGCTGGTTGACGTGTCATATTACCCGCAGGGCAGCACGTTGAGCGTGGTGAACCTGGTAGAGCGAACTCGGGTCGATCTCACCAGCCCGGATGGAATGGTGTGCTGCGATAGGGCGTGGAGTCAGGACGGGCAGAGTGTATATTTTGCCAACGATGAAGTCGGGATGTTGAGCGCGGGCCTTTGGCGTGCCGATGCGACGACCGGGCAGGGTGTAACGCTGATTGCCGGTGAAGAGAATGAGGTTTTTTCGTTGGTTGCTTATCCTCACTCAGCCGGCGATGGACAGCTTTATACCTTTATGGCGACTGCTGCTACTTACCCTGAACAGTATACGCCTTTATCGATGACCCGCTCGGCGCCCGATGGTGTCACCGGTCGAACCACGCTGCGCACGGACAGCTATATTTTGGGCGATGTACTGTGGGATCCTGCCGGTCGAGGCGCGGTGATCGTTGATGTGACCGAACAATTCATGGCGTCAGGGTTTCTGGAGCAAGTCAACAACCCGCTGCTGTGGCTTCCCGGCGACGGTAGCCCTGCGGTGACACTGCCCGCCAAGGGGCATGCGCCCAAATGGGGCAAGTGATGTGACTGGAGAGGTGGGCCGGATGGCTCACCTCTTTTCATGTCGAGGAGTTGTGGGGATAGTGATGTGTGCTCGACGCTTCTGCTAATTGTCTCGACGATGATCTCGTGCTCGGCGTCGTATCATGTTTCCGCGACTCTTTTTGACCTCTTTCCCCGTTGTGTATGATTAGGAT
>JAFGLD010000169.1 GCA_016928235.1 Anaerolineae bacterium
GCGGCTGCCGCCCATTCATAATCCAGGTACGGAGTTTCACATGGACACACTCACTAAATTCACACTCCCTGGCATCGCCCTCCTCCTGACGCTGGTTTTCGGCATCTGGCTGAGCAGCTCAGGTAAACCTTACAACGGCATCCTTTTCAACATCCACAAGCTGATCGCTCTGGGCGCGGTCATCGCTGCGGTCATTCAGCTTTCAAAGGTGCTCAAAGGCGCCGACTCCCTGACGCTCATCATTGCGCTGCTCGTCGTGGCTGGGCTGTGTGCCATCGCCCTGTTCGCCAGCGGCGCGCTGATGAGCATGGAGAAGATGGATTACAGGCTGACACTCACCATACATCAGATCGCCCCCGTCGTGATGGTCATTGCGCTGGCGCTGGTGGCTTACCTGCTTATGAGGAAGCCATGAAATACAAGAGCATCGTCGCAACCCAGCGAGGCGGGCCGGAAGTGCTGCAAATTGTCGAGAATGAGCTGAGGGCTCCGGGTAATGGGGAGGCGCGGATCAGAATCCAGGCTGTCCCCGTTGTCCAGGATGATGTCGCCGCCCGTGTAGGTAACCGGCCTTTCTTGCCAAAGACGCCGTTCTTGCCGGGCTATGCCATTCTTGGAATGGTGGATGCTGTTGGCGAAGGCGTCACCGAGGTTGCAGTAGGCGATCGGGTTGCAGCTTTGACAAACTTCGGGGGATATGCCGAATATATCTATTGGAAAGCGAAACAGCTCGTGCATGTACCTGAGAAGCTCGACCCAGCAGAAGCGGTCGTGCTGATCCTGAACTACCTGGTACCCCTGCAGGTCATGCATACAGTTGTACGGGTCAAGCCGGGTGATAGGGTACTCATCATTGGCGCCAGCGGTGGAGTTGGGACGGCTTTCCTGCAACTCGGCAAGCTGGCAGGTCTCAAGATGTATGGACTGGCCTCTCCCAGCAAACACAAGGTGTTGGCCGACTATGGGGCGATCCCCATTGACTACCACACTCAGAATTTTGTTCAGGTGCTCCGGCAGGCCGAACCCGCCGGCCTGGATTATGTCTTCAACGGCATGGGGGAGGAGTATTTCGAGCATGGTTTGGCGGTGCTGCGGCGCGGTGGGGAATTGGTGCATTACGGCGGCCCGCAGAGCCTTGCCAGGTTCCTGCTCCTGGTAGTCAAGTTTGTTCTGTACAACCTGCTGCCGAACGGGAAGAAGATCAAAGGATACGGCACCCATACAGGGAATATCGCCCAGTTTGAGGGAGAGTGGAAGAGGCTCTTCCAACTGCTCGATGAGGGAAAGATCAGGCCAATTATCACCGACAAGCTTCCCATCCTCGAAGCCAGAAAGGCCAACGAGCTGCTCGAAAGCGGCCAGGTGATCGGCAATATCGTCCTACTCACACCGGAGCTGCTCAAGAAATGAAAAACGCTCTCCACATAACCAGCTCGTTTCTCGGCGTCTATGCCGGCTTGCTTGCCATGGAGCACGGCATCTTCGAGACGCTGCAAGGCAGTCGTACGCCAGATGGCTTGATGATCCAGGCCATTGGCGCGCCCTGCCGGCCCGATACCGCCTGGCATGCCTGTTACCCCGCCATGACCTTGATCCCCAGCTTGCTGGTGACAGGCGTTCTGGCGATTATCACCGGTCTGAGCGTCCTGATCTGGGCGGCGCTTTTCATTCAACGCAAGCGCGGCGGGCTGGTGCTCGTCGTGCTGTCTGTATCGATGTTATTCGTCGGCGGTGGGTTCGTCCCGACGCTCATCGGCAGCATTGCCGGCACAGCAGCAAGCCGCATCGATGCGCCAACAGCGGTGTCCTCTCGACGGCTGCGCTTTCTGGCAGGACTGTGGCCATGGACGCTGATCCTGATGGCCTTGTGGGTCCCAGGCGGCCGGCTCCTGGGACACTTCTTCAGCCAGGCCATGCTGACATGGGGCAGGCCCTTGTTCTTGTTCTTTGATGTGATCTTGCCTGCGCTGGCGGCCTTTTCCGGATATGCACACGATAGGAATTGAGGAGGTTCTGTGATGCCAACAATCATCATGGGTATTTTTCTGATATTGCACGGCCTGGTGCACCTGCTCTACGCCGGGCAAAGCCGGCGGCTTTTCGAGCTTCGGCCCAACATGACCTGGCCCAATGGGGCTTGGGCCTTCTCAAGATTCCCCGGCAACAAAGTGACACAGTTGCTTGTCAGTATTCTCCTGGCGCTTGCCACGCTCGGCTTTGTGGCGAGCGGATTGGGTCTTCTCATCGGGCAAGACTGGTGGCCGACGATAGTGGCGTCTTCGGCTGTGCTGTCGACAGCCATCTTTATCCTGTCCTGGAACGGCAAATTCGAGGCGTTGGATAATCAGGGAGGGGTCGGGATGCTGATCAACCTGGCGATAATGGTAGCTGTACTTCTATTGAAATGGCCGTCATAAAAGGAATATGTAATGGACAAGACTGTTTTCGAAACAAAGAGCTTTGACCGCAAGCGCCTCTATACCATCGGAGCGGCAGCTTCCCTGCTTCAGTTGGTTGTTATTCTTACCTACTCAGTTGTGACCGCGGCGCTTGGCCCACGGCTCACCAGCGCCGAAGAGTTTTTCGCCGTCCAGCAAAGCAGCCGGCTGGCAAGCCTGCTTCGCATGGATTTCCTGCTGCTCATCCTGATCGGTCTGCACCTGGGCAACTTCCCGGCGCTGTTTGTTGCCCTGTGGCGCGTGAAGCCTATCCCTACCCTGTTTGCCACGCTGTTTACGGTGATTGCCATTGCCCTCAGCTTCGCCAACGAATCCACCTTTGCCTTGTTCCACCTGGGCGATCTCTACGCCGCGGCTACCGGCGAGGCTCAGCGCGCCCAGCTTCTGGCAGCAGGCGAGGCCGTGATTGCCGCCGGATGGTGGAACAGCTCCTGCTCATACGTGACAGGCATCCTCTTACAAGGCAGCGGCGTGATCATCTCGCTGGTGATGCTGCGCAGCAAGGATTTCAGCAAAGTGACCGCCATCTCAGGGCTGATCGGCAACGCCGTCGACCTGGCACAGCATCTGATCCACCCATTCGTAGCATCTGTCCCCGCATTTTTTTCGATGTTGATGGTGTTTTATCTCATCTGGTACCCTATGCTGACATGGGATTTGTTCCGGTTAGCAAAAGCACAGGCACCGACAGGTAAGGAGGTTGTTCGATGAAGGCTTTGGTTATCTACGACTCGGTTTTTGGCAACACGGAACAAATCGCCCGCGCCATCGGTGACGCGCTTGTCTCGATGGGGAGCGTCGAGGTGCTGCCGGTTAGCCAGGTGATGGCTGACAACATGCGCGGGCTGGATGTTTTGATTGTGGGCTCCCCCACGCGCAGTCTGCGGCCGACGGAAGGGATCAACCGGTTCCTGAGTCGGCTTGCAAAGGGCCAGATCCAGGGTGTCCGGGTAGCAGCCTTCGATACCCGGTGGGCACTGGAAACCATCGACGGTGGCTTTCTGCGCTTTGTGGTGGGCAAGGGTGGCTATGCGGCTAATGCCATCGGCAGAATGCTCAAAAGGAAAGGCGGCAGCCTGACAATGGCACCCGAGGGCTTCCTGGTGACGGGAGGAGAAGGACCGCTCAAAGACGGCGAGCTGGAACGCGCAGCAGACTGGGCAAGACACTTGCTTGAGGTCAATTGAGGAGGGGATAGAACAGTGGATGAAAGAATTCTCGTTACATACGCCACCTGCACCGGCTCAACCGCTGGCGTGGCCGAAGCCATTGGCAAGACGCTGGCCGATGGCGGCGCGCAGGTTGATGTGCTGACCATGAAGGACGTCACCGACCTGGCGCCTTACCAGGCGGTCGTGGCGGGCAGCGCCATCCAGGGGAGTAAGTGGCTGCCGGAGGCCATGCAGTTCGTCCGGGCACACCAGGCGGAGCTGGCTCGCAAGCCATTCGCCGCCTTCCTGGTGTGCATGACCCTCGCAATGCGCAACGGCGAAAAATACCGACCACACGTGGTCGAGTTCCTGGCCCCTGTGCGAGCATTGGTGCAGCCGGTCAGCGAGGGGCAATTTGCAGGGGTGCTGGACATCAGCAAAATCCCATCCTTTGGAGACCGGCTGAAGTTCCGCCTGAGCGTGTTGCTCGGAGTCTGGTCACAGGGCGACCACCGCAATTGGAGTGCCATCCGCACCTGGGCCGAGAGTCTGAGGCCGCGTTTGTTGTAGAGGAAAATCATCATGACGTCAAAATGGACATCCGAAAGTATTCCTGATTTGACCGGCAAGAATGCCGTCGTCACCGGAGCCAGCAGCGGCATCGGCTACGAAACAGCACGTGCTCTGGCCCGCAAGGGAGCCAGGGTAGTTCTCGCTTGCCGCAGCAAAGACAAAGGGGAGGCGGCTGTCCGGCAGATTACCCAGGAGTATCCGGAAGCAATAGCCAGGTTCATGCTGCTTGATCTGGCCGATCTGGCCTCGGTGCGTCGCTTTGCCAACGAATTCGCCCAGCACCATGACACCCTGGATATTCTCATCAATAACGCGGGGATCATGAAGACCCCGTTTGGGAAGACAGCCGATGGCTTTGAGCTGCAGCTCGGCACCAATCACCTGGGACATTTCGCCCTCACGGGTTTGGTGTCCGGCCTTCTCGTCCGTACTCCCCTGGCTCGCGTTGTGATGGTCAGCAGCTGGGGCCATCAAGTTGGCGTGATTGATTTTGACAATCTCAATGCGGAGAAGGGCTATGATGCCGGAAGAGCCTATAGTCAGAGCAAACTCGCCAATCTCCTCTTTGCATACGAGCTGCAAAGACGGTTTGTAAGTGCCGGCCGCGATACCATTGCTGCCGCGGCGCATCCTGGCTGGACGAAGACCAACCTTGCCGTTCATTGGCCGATGGTGCGGACGCTGAATCCATTCATTGGCCAGGAGCCGGAGATGGGAGCATGGCCAACGCTGTATGCTGCCACGGCTGCAGGCGTGCAGGGGGGCGACTACTATGGTCCCAGCAGCTGGGGAGGCTTAAGAGGGTATCCGACCAGGGTGCGGTCCAGCGATCGTTCCTACGATACGGCTGTTGCGTTCAGACTCTGGACGGTATCGGAAGAACTAACCGGTGTGCACTATGTGTGGGATGTTGCGAGATAGTGTTTTTTACGAAAAGGACCTATTGTGAACCCCAGTTCTCTCCCTACCACACACCAGCTGACCCTGGCATATGCTCTCTCCCTGATCGTCGCGGTTCTGATGACGGCTGTCTCGCTGGCCAGCCTGCTCTTCTCATCGACCATCTACCCGACCGACGACCTGCGCAACGCCTCGATTCCCACCGATGTGGTCAACCTGTTGATCGGGCTGCCCATCCTGCTGGGATCGATGGCGCTGGCGCGGCGCGGCAAGCTGATCGGCCTGCTCTTCTGGCCGGGCGCGCTGCTGTTTGTCGTCTATCACTACATCGCTTTCAGCGTGGGTGCGCTGATCACCTGGCAGCTTATCCCATACCTGGTGCTGGTTACATTGAGCGTCTACACGATAGTCAGTCTCCTCTCCAGCATCGACGCGATGGCCGTCCGGCAGCAGCTCACGGGTGCCGTGCGCGAACGTTTCACCGGAGGCGCGTTGGTTGGCTTCGGCGCCCTCTTTGCCATCCTGGCGATACAAATACTCAGCAGCCAGACAGCTTCAGCGCCAGAGCGGGCTACTGCAGTGGCCGATCTGGTCATTGTCCTGGCTCTGGCGGCCGGTGGCATATTGCTCTGGCGGAAGCAGGCGCTTGGCTACGTTGTTGGAGCCGGTCTGCTCTTCCAGGTCAGCATGTTGTTCGTCGGCCTGCTGGCCTATTTCATCTTGCAACCGTTCCTGACCGAGGCCCCCTTCCCTGCCGAAGACTTTGTAGTGATCCTCGTCATGGGGTTGATCTGCTCTATCCCATTTGTTTTGTTCGTGCGCTGTGTAACAAAAAGCCAAGGCTGAAGGCGCGTCCTTCCTACCTTCTTGTGATCGGCACCATGCGCCCGGTACCAAATGCCTTTTGGCTGACTTTCAGCACCACCCCCATCTGCCGGCGCTTGTGCTCGCTGGCGCGCATGGCCGCGTTGCTCTGATTGACCAGCACCATCCTCTCGATCTCAGGCGAGAGCGATTCGTAGTCAAAGGGGTCGACCTGATCGGGCCGAAGCTCGGCAGACGGTTTTCGTTCCATTACGAATGATGGGATCAGCGGGTGTCCACCCACCTCCCTCTGGTATCTTGAGTTGATCCATCTCGCCAGCGCGTATACGTCGGGCTTGGTCACATCACCAAGCGGGCTGATCGCTCCCGCCATATCGCCATAAAGCGTCGAGTACCCCAGCGCCAGCTCGGTCTTGTTGCTCGTATTGACGAGAAAGCCACCCCGCTGGTTGACAAAGCTCATCAGAATCATCATCCGCAGGCGAGCCTGGAGATTCTCGCCGGCTACGCCCCCGCTTCTTTCCGGGCCCACAACCTGCTCGGCAGCCAGGTGGAGGCGTTCCAGATCAACAACCTCCAACCCAATGCCCAACGCAGAAGCCAGTTCACGGGCCGCTTCGGTCGATCGCGGGTCTGTGTAGCGCGAAGGGATGGCGATACCCATCACCTGCTCTGCTCCCAACGCCTCGGCTGCGATCACTGCCGCCACCGACGAGTCGATCCCGCCCGACAGGCCGACAAAAGCACGATCGAGCCCGTTCTTGGAGGCAAAGTCTCGGATGCCCAGGACGAGAGCACGATACAGCTCACCCTCAACATCAGCGAGGTGATGACTGACAGGCTGTGAGCTTTTTCGAGTGGTCGCTGGGGCAGTTAGGGCGAACTCGGTGATCCTGATGTCTTCATCGAAGCCCGCCAACTGCGCGCTGTCTAAAACAAAACTCCGCCCATCGAAGATCAGCTCATCGGCCGCGCCAACCAGGTTGACCAGCGCCAGCGGCAGACCAGCGCGCCGGGCATGATCGAGGCGTTCATTCAACATACCCTTGCGATACGGCGAAGCGGCGAGCACAATATACATCTCCGCTCCCTGTCGCTTCAGCTCCGCCGCGGGGTGGATTGGATACTCTTCGTCCCACAAGTCTTCGCAGATTAGCACACCGATCTTCTTCTTCGCGATCTCAACCGGTGGCATGGGCCGGCCGGGCAGGAACCAGCGCGGCTCATAGAAGACGTCATAGCCGGGTAAAAGCTGTTTCGATGCTATCACCTGCAACCGGCCGTCTTGCAAAAGATAGGCCACATTGTGCAGACTGGGGTGGTTGTAAATCTGCTGCTCGGCGCGCATCAGAGAGCCCACCAGCATCGGCGGTAGACCAGCCGACCGGCGCGCCAGGTCTTCGGTAGCCGCCAGCGTTGCCTCGATAAAGCTTTCGTCGTACAAAATGTCGCGCGGCGGATAGCCGGGGACGGTCATCT
The DNA here is from genome assembly GCA_016928235.1 of Anaerolineae bacterium. Taxonomy (GTDB): domain Bacteria; phylum Chloroflexota; class Anaerolineae; order Aggregatilineales; family UBA3940; genus JAFGMS01. The sequence continues at coordinate 7,388 of JAFGLD010000169.1, forward strand.
CAGGCAAGATGATCAGATCGGCATCCCGCACCCGGCTCGCTGCATCGAGACAACGAGAAACATTCCCCGCCAGGTCTCCCACGATGGTGTTGATCTGGGCCAGGCCAAGCTTCATGCCGGGAATTCCTCTGCGATGGCTTCGAGCAAGTTGAGCGCCGCGATGACCGAATCCCGCTTCAGACACGCCTGATCGCCGAGCATGAAGGTGCGATACCCGATTGCCAACAGGTAAGCGACGTCGGTTACATCTGTACAGGCAGGGACAGGCTGCCAGGCCAGCGACTCGAAGAGGCGGCTGGCAACGATGGCAGTTTGATCGCTCTCAATGATTTTCCGAATGGCCGGAACGATCTGGTGTGGACGGGGAACTTCTACGTACAAATCGCCACGCGCAGCCATCAGGCGTCCGTGCCGCGAGCCATATTCCCGAGCAAACTCCAGACCGCGCCGGGTCTCGATTTTGAGCACCACGTCGGCCTCAGGTAGGAGTTGTCTGACTTCCTCGACATCCTCGACTGCCTCGACGTAGGAAAGCATGACATGGCTCAAGCCCCTTTCCTTCATCGCGGCAAGGTAGGCGAGATCGGTCTCGGTGAGTGTACCGTCGATCTGCAAAGTGGGGTGGACGATGTTGATCGACTCGCCGGGTCCGATCAACCGGCGTGGGCCATCCTCCAGGATGAGGCGATCGCCGTCCACAGCCACGACGCGGGCGCGTTCATTTCCGTCTGAGAGATAAGCATCGACAGGCGTATGGACTTTGATTTTGTGGCTGATCTTGATTTCCGTGAAGGGGGGAATAGCCGCGCCGACCACGCGCAGCTGCCGCCCCTTCAAATCTACCCACACAGGTTGGCCATATGTCGATAGGCGATCGAGCCCTTCATGCGGCCCATCCTTCAATGGCATGACCGTGTTGAGGCGAAAACCACCCACCAAAGGGTGAGCGGCTACTTCTTCCAGGAACGAAGCGTATGGAGGAACCGTAACAATCGTTGATATGTTCATAGAATAAGCGCCATCAGAGTCGCCCCCCTGATGGCGCCGGGCAATCAGAGGCTCAACGTCGTCCCACAAAACTTACACTTAAACATGCCGTCGGCATCCACCGGGATGGGCGCGCCACAGCGTGGACAGATCATCTCGATCGGCTTGCTGACCTGCTTGACTTTCTTCTCATCCTGCCTGGCCCGCATGTTATCCTGGAAGTCATCGAAGTGTCCCCACGAGCGGGCGATCAGCCCCATGGCATAGTCTACGGCACGCTGCTCATCTTCGATGTGGAAGATCTTCTGCTCGCTGATGGCCTTACCCCACTGCTGATCCACCCCATCGCCGCGCTTGCCCGTCGGCCGGCGCAGGAACCAGGTGTTCCATTTCCGCGCCAGCTTTTGCCATTCTCCGAGCGCGTCCAGGTCCTGACCAATTTTATCCCCCAGATAATGCTCCACCTCACCGGCAGGGATTGTAGGGTGCATGGTGACATCCCCAAAAACAATCAGGAATGGCGGCTCTTCCACATTGGGGATTTCGACATGGGTATTGACCCAATGCGCAAACAAGCCGTAGCTCTCGGGGGCATCGCCACCGCCGCCCTCGCCGCACAATGAGGTGAGCAGCTGCTCCAGATCGAAACCACTGGCGAAGGAGGTTACCTGCAAAGGCCAGCGATCCACTTTCGCATCGCCGATGGCAGCAAAACAGATCTCCACGTCGGGACGGTATTGCGAGAGTGTGTTGTACAGGAGTGGCAGGCGGTCAAAGATCTCGAAAGGCCAGCTTGCCATGGAGCCGGTGACGTCAATCGCCACGATCAACGGGTTTTTTGACTCGGTCCGGATGTGCTTCTTTGGATCAATGATCTTTTCGTTGGGGCCTTTGGAGCCATGATAGGTACGTGGCCCGGCAGACGCGGCGCGCTTCGCTGCAGTTGAACGTCTATCTGAAGCGGCCGGATCATACGAATAACTGCCTTCTCCATACCACGAGCTGGTATCTTCATTCCACGAGTACATTGTTTTCTCCTATTCAATAACAGTCTGCAGGGCCAGTGTTTCCAGGCCAAATTCCCGGCGAAAACGAGCGTCTAACCCGTTGTGCTGAATATAATGGGCGATCTTCTCCGGAACCCAATCCTGCCATCGCTCACCACGCGCCATGGCTATCCGAACCATACTCCCATCTACGCGAACCAGCTCGGCAGGCGGAACCAGATCGACCGGACGAAGCAAACGATAATCGTCTTTGAGCAGACTCGCCACGTAGGGATTGTCCGTCACGAACAGGTCCAATGCGCCGAATAGCTCCAACACCATCGCCCGCCAGCGTGGGCCATCGTCCAGATCGGGGATAGGGATGATGCGGCAATTATCGCGGTCTCCGAGGGCGAGACGCAGCATGTCTTCAGTTTCAGCAAGGGTGAAGGGGTTACGGGCATTGTAGCGGTTGGACGATCCAATGCCGAGCAACACCTGTCCGGCCGCCCGGAAGAGCGCACGGAGAACAACATCCTGTCCATTATGAACAGGGCGCCAGCGGGCCACCATGCCAATGCGTGCATATTCAGGCTTAGACATGGCACCATTATACAGGGACTTGGAGCAAAAAAGCCAAGCGGCCGGCTATATTTCGATAGGCTCTGTTACCGGGCACTGTGCTCATGAGTTATCGGCCAATATCCGCGAGACAGATAGCCTCAGATGCGCGGCGGGTTACATTGGACGCGCGGCGGGCTTCATTGGATGCGCGGCGGGTTTCATCGGATGCACGGCGGGTTGCATCGGACGCGCGGCGGGTTGCATCGGACGCGCGGCGGGCTTCATTGGATGCACGGCGGGCTTCATTGGATGCACGGCGGGCTTCATTGGACGCGCGGCGGGTTACATTGGATGCACGGCGGGTTTCATTGGATGCACGGCGGGTTTCATCGGATGCACGGCGGGCTTCATCGGATGCACGGCGGGTTTCATTGGATGCACGGCGGGCTTCATCGGGCGCACGGCGGGTTACAGCGGATGCTCGGCGGGCTTCATCGGACGCGCGGCGGGTTTCATCGGACGCGCGGCGGGTTTCATCGGACGCGCGGCGGGTTTCATCGGATGTGTGTTGAGCAAAATCCTTCCGCCTCTTGACAACCCGACGATTCCCTGATATTTTCTTATACATCAACTGAACAAACAAATAACATTGATCTGGAAGAGTACACATCAAAGCGGCGTTCAGAGAGTCGTCAGGGGCTGCGAAGGCGATACAAGCGCAGGTGTGGAATGGGCCGGGGAGTTGTGCGGGCGAACACAAGACAATTGGCAAGTAGCCCGCACCGGAGACACCACCGTTATCAGGGTGAGGGGTATCGAAGCACCATGCTTCCGTACCTCGCCGAGTGAAGCTGGCTTTTCTCCTTGAATCTGCAATCACCGCAGATTTTTTGTTTTCAGAGACAGGCTGCTTAACCAGGGTGGCACCACGGGTTTCTCCTTTCTCGCCCCTGCACGAGGAGGGAGATTTTTCGTTTCAGGTAGATACCAACATCTGGGAGGGGCAGCCTGATGGCACTTTCACCAAATCTAACCCGCACACGTACGCGCACTATCCCCGATCGGGAGACGGCACATCGCCTGTTCGAACAGGGTGATCTGATCCCTGTGCATCGCACACTGCTGGCCGATCTCGAAACACCGGTATCGGTTTACCTCAAGCTGGCGCAGATCGGCGAGCAATCGTTCTTGCTGGAGAGCGTCGAAGGGGGCGAGCAGGTCGGGCGCTATTCCTTCCTGGGCGTCAACCCCAAAGGGATGATCACCGTCCGGAATAACACTGTCACCATCACCCGGCATGGCGAGACGACGACCCGTGACCTCGAACCTGGCGAGGACCCACTGCACGTCATCGAGCGTGAGTACGAGCGCGTTCGCCCGGTGCAGCTTGAGGGATTGCCTCGTTTTGTCGGCGGGGCCGTTGGCTATATCGGCTACGATGTCGTGCGCTACTTCGAGCGCCTGCCGGCCACCGCGACCGATGATCTGAATGTGCCCGATGTCGCCTTCCTGTTGGCCGATACCCTGGTGATCTTCGACCACGCCAAGCACCGGCTGACCATCCTGGCCAACGCGCACAACACCGGTGACCCCGATGCGGCCTACGATGATGCCGTCAGGCGCATCGACCAGATCGCCGAGGCACTGGCCCACCCTATCCCATACCTGGAAGAAGATGAGGAAGCTCCTTCTCCAGACACCACCCTTCAATCGACCATGACTCGCGAGCAGTACGAGGCAGGCGTTCGGGCTGCCAAAGAGTACATCGCCGCCGGCGATGCCTTCCAGATCGTGCTATCGCAGCGCTTCAGCCGCCAGACGAGTGCCCAGCCATTCTCGATCTACCGGGCGTTGCGCGCGCTGAACCCATCACCCTACATGTTTTTCCTTCACTTTAGCAGTGACTTCAGCCTGATCGGCGCGTCACCGGAGATGATGGTGCGGCTGGAGGATGGCATCGCGACCGTGCGCCCCATCGCCGGGTCACGCCCGCGGGGCGCCGACGAGACAGAAGACGAGCGCCTGGCCACCGAGCTGCTGGCCGACGAGAAGGAGCGGGCCGAGCATATCATGCTGGTCGATCTGGGTCGCAACGATCTGGGGCGGGTATGCGAATATGGCACGGTTCACGTATCGGACATGATGGTCATCGAGCGCTACTCACACATCATGCACATCGTCAGCCAGGTACAGGGCAAAATCCGCGGTAAGATGAATGCCTTCGATTTGCTGCGGGCGACTTTCCCGGCCGGGACGCTCAGCGGCGCGCCGAAAGTGCGTGCCATGGAGATCATCGAAGAGCTGGAGGGCACGCGGCGCGGTCCCTACGGCGGCGCGGTGGGCTATTTCAGCTTCGATGGCTCGATGGATACCTGCATCACCATCCGTACCATGATGATGCAGGGCAACACCGTCACCTTCCAGGCCGGTGCCGGCCTGGTCGCCGACAGCGACCCTTCGCGCGAATATGACGAGACCGTACACAAAGCCCGCGCCGTCGCCCTTGCCGTCTCGAACGCGGAAGAGGGACTGGTTTGATTTTAGATTGTGGCTCTGAGATTTTACTGCGAGGCATGAGTGATGAGTGATACGGCTCACAGGTGTCTGCCAATCGTCAATCATTCAATAGAGGGAGCGAAGCGACCGATGATTTTGGTTATCGACAACTACGACAGTTTTACCTACAATCTTGTCCAGTTGATGGGCGAATTGGGCGCCGATCTACAGGTTGCGCGCAACGATCAGATCACTCTGGATGAGGTCAAAGCGATGGCCCCGGAGCGCATTGTCATCTCGCCGGGGCCGGGCACACCTGATGATGGTGGAGTCTCCCTTGAGGTGATCGAGGCAATGGGACCCCACACGCCGATCCTGGGCGTTTGCCTGGGGCAGCAGAGCATCGGGCAGGTCTATGGCGGGAAGGTCGTCCGCGCGCCGCGCCTGATGCACGGCAAAACGAGCATGATCTACCACAAGAACGCGCCGCTGTTCAACGGCGTCCCCAGCCCGTTCGAGGCGACGCGCTATCACAGTCTGATCGTCGAGGAGCCGGTGCCGGATGTGCTGGCGGTGACGGCTTTCACCGAGGACGGCGAGATCATGGCGCTGCGACACAAGGA
>JAFGLD010000170.1 GCA_016928235.1 Anaerolineae bacterium
AAACTGATCACTACGATGTCGTTTAATCGTCGAGCACTGAAAACTGATCACCAAGCAGTATTGATGCCTTAAGTTGACACCTATGGTTTGCCTGCCATTGCTTTTGTTAGAAGGGATGAAAGGCCCTGACCGCGTCGCGATGGACAAAAACCAGATCGGCCTGGCCTCCCAGGTCGGTTGCCAGCGGGCGAATAGGATAGATATCGACATCAACTGCCGGGAAAAACGGCCCTGCCATAAAGAAGAATAAGTCAGACGCCTGAGTTTCCGGCCCTGTCGGGAAGACTCCTCGAATCACATAAGTATCGGTAAAACAGATGAGTTTAATTTTATTGGGGAGAAGCTGGGCATCTCTGGGCGAAAAGTCCCCAACCAGAATCACTTGCGGCTCATGCTTGGGCAAAAACAGCAGTGGAACTTTGACGGGGCCAACGGGTGTCCCCGTCATCAACGGCGTCATCGTTGCTTCGCGGACGTTAAACGTCGAGAACGACGCATCATTAACGTAAATCGCAGGGTTGCCAATCATCTCCAAATTGCCGCCAATCTGGTAATGCCCAGTCAGAATCTCAACGGGAAAAGTCCGAACGCGTACTTCCATGATGGCCTCCTCTATCAAGTAACATCAAGACAATCAATAACTGCGACAACTCAGTAGAAACCTGTTACACGACATTCAAATTTTCATTAGACGTGATACATAAGTGCAAGTAATCGATGAGGCATGGCAATCTTTGCCGGGCTGAAATGCATGCCTCCATATCTGTATAGCAACCGCTAAGGGAGGGTATAAGACATTCGTATCTTCTCAAATAAAGGAGGGGATAAAGTTGCCATTTCTCAACGCTTTTTATGCTTAAAAACACCGCGATAGAGACATTTTCCCCCGAATGCTTGAGAAGATATGTTGTTTACCCTCCCTTAATAATACAGCAATCATCACTCAGGCAAAATTATGAAGAGTGATCCCTCCCCACGCCCATACACCTCGGGTAGATAAAACTCTCGGGCAACCGGCGGAATAACACGGAACTTTCCAACCGCCCCCAACCGAATCTGATAAGTATATTGGTAGGTGCCGGCCGGGAGGTAATCGGCAAACAGCACAGCTTTCTCGTCACGCAGGTCTGTCTGTGAGAACCACCACCAGCCCCAGCCCCACTCCAGCGGAGCGTCCGGCCGGAGAGCAGGCCGCTGACCGAGGATGCTTTCGGTCAGCAGGCTGATATCAACAGCCTCCGCGCCCGCCGGATAGGGATCTTCGACAACAACGTAATACAAATCGTTGGGCGCGATGATATTCAACTGGACGGTCAACACATCACAAAGACGTGCCTCGGTGACCGGTTTGCCGTCAGCATCTACATAGCGCCGCGAGACAATCACGCCACGGCTAAGCGGCTTGACCTCTTCGACCGGCAAGTAGGCCGTCAGGTGAGCCGTATAATACATCCGGCCAGGGCCGGCACCACGGCTGAAGTTCAGCCGGTTCACTTCGTCCTTCAGTAAGTCTTCCAGCGTCAGGTTGACAACCGTAGACTGGCGGATCGTGCCGGCATCGGCACGGCCACTGCCGTAATCCAACCCATTGACCGTGAAGCTCCAATCATAATCGGCTTCCAGCTCCCCGGTAGCCACCATCCAGTCAGTCAGGCCGATCAGCGCCCAGGCCGTCTCCTGAGTAGTTGTCCAGTGACCACCCTCCCGCGCAATCATCAGCCAGCGCGTTATGTTGGGGCCCAGATCGTTGGTAGGCCACAACAAGGCAAAAGTATCAAGAATGATGGCCGTCGAGCGGGTATCGGTATTCCAGTTCCAGACATCATTATTGTCCTCCTCCCAGTGGGCGCCGGTGGCACTGAGGATTGCCTCATTGACCAGATCGGACTTAAGGCTATCGAGCCGCGCATCGGCTGGATCGATCATCCACAAGGTTTGGGCCAGCAATGCCCGCGCCCAATGCTGCATTCCCTCGCGCGCATCATACAACTGGACCGCGCGGCTGACATCGGGACGCCCGGCTTTTGCCAGCACATACAGAATATAAGACTGGAGATGCAGATCGCTTTGCTTATTCAGAATATCGATGGGTCTCAGGCTGCCAATCAAGTAACCAACACCGTCGTCTATCACGCGCTGCTCGACGGGAATGCCCGACTGCCCGGCAGCAACCATGCCCTGGATAACATAGGCAGTCACCAGCGGACGACTCTCGCCACTGACAAACCATCCCCAGCCGCCATCGGCATGTTGCTGGGCGTAAAGCTTCTGCAAGGCCAGGTTAACCTGAGTCTGGAGGTTAGTCTCCAAATCAGCATCGGATACATTGAAACGACGGAAAGCTGCCAGCGTCAGCGAATTAGGCAGGAATTTACTGACAATCTGCTCAGTACACTCGTGAGGATAATGCTCTAACCAGTCCAGGCCATCGGTCATGCCGGCTGCCAGAGAGGGCGATATCCGGACATCAACTTCCGCCTGTGTGACATCGTAGGTTGGCGGCAAGACAATACCCTCCAGCCGCCCCCCTGCTTCGATAAGTTGTCCGGCGGTGCCGACAGTCTCAGGAACTTCGTATCGATAGACCGGCAGCATCTGCTCATGATCCGGCCGTCCCAACGGCGGCTTAGAGGCATCTTTCAGGCCACCACCTTCGACGCGAAAGACGAGGTCGACCCACTTCACATCGGCCCCGACCACGACCGGCCAGCTCACCTGGGCACGCCCCCCGGCGGGAATGGATACCTTCTTTGTCACATCGCCGACGATCGTCGCGCCTGTCGACTCCAACTTGACTGTGGCCTTGATGTCTTTATCGGTATTATTGTTCACAGATGCCGAGAGTGTCGCCTCATCATTGACAACGAAGAAACGTGGCGTGTTGGGACGAATGAGCAAGGGTTTGGTTGCGACAATATCGATTTCAGCCTGCCCGACCAGCGTCTCTTTGGTCACAGCACGGGCATCCATCCGCCAGGTCGTCAGGTTGTCCGGCAGCGTAATCGTGACCTCCGCTTTGCCATCCTCTCCGGTCTGAAGTACAGCAGTCCAATAAGCAGTATCTTTGAACTCGGAGCGGACATCGAAGAATCCTTCACCGCCACCACCGCCACCGCCCTTGCCTTTATCGAACAGTTCCTGGTTGAGGCGATCGACCAGGTAAAGCAGCGGAACCGCCGTTCGCACACCCAAACCTTGATTGCCATAGAAAGATTGGACAATCGGGCCGGAGTTCGGCGCAGCCAGCGACAATGTTGCGAGATCGACCAACGCCAACGATACCTCAGCATCGACCGGCTTGCCCGCGTAGTCGGCCGTTGTGACAGTGTAGGTCACATTTTCGCGCGGGCCAACCGTATCTCGATCGGGTTTGAGATCAAGCCGGATAGTCTGTTGCACCGGATCGACCTCCAACTTGACCAAACCCATCCGGAAAGCCGGGACAGAGTTAGCAGAATCAACACCCTTGACGATCACGACCGAAACGTAAACATTGGGTGCGTGAGCGCCGGTGATCGGCAGTTTGTAAACATAGGAATTGGAGGGCAGTATCATCACCTCGCTGGTCAGGATGCTGCCTCGCTCAACCGTAATCAGTGCCCTCACGTTATTTCCCTGGAACGGTGAGGTGATTAAGATTTCGGCTGTCTCGCCCGGTTGGTAAGTCTGCTTGTCGGCAACCAGATCGATCCGATTATTGTTGGGCTGCCGCCAGGCAATATACTCTGGGCTGGTCGCCCAGATGAAACCACTACTGGTTGTCTCGTTGCCCTTCGAATCAGCGACTTTGGCATAGATCTTATAAGTCCCCCCTCTGGGTGGGACAAACGTGACACTGGCCTTCCCCTGGTTATCGGTCTTCACCGTAATTGGCTGCCCAACCGGTGTCTCTTCGACCTCCCACGTCCACTGTACACGCCCGTATTCATCTTCCTCCTGCACACTGCTCCAACGCCGCTCGACGATCCAGGCTGTGATAGTCTGGCCGGCCACCGGACGGCTATCCCAGTCCACCACGATCAGGCTGGCCGATTGCTTCTCGCCCGCCACGCCAACATAGGAATCCGGGCTGACGCCGGCATAGTACTGGCCTTTATGAACGATGATCTCGGCACGGGCTGAGACTGAGGTTCCCTTGACATCGGTAACAGTCGCCTCAACTGTAAAGCGCCGGCTACCGCTGCTTTTGCCGCGCTCCGCGGGCAGACTGATAACAAACTTTCCACTGGCGTCTGTACGTCCCTCCCCATCGGCAATCGAGGTTCCAAACCCAGGCACATAGTCGGATGGTCGTGTTTGATAGTCATCATAGTCATAATCGCCAAAGCCATAACGTCCTGGGCCCTGATAGTCAAAGGCATAATAGTCCGACAAAGCTGTCCAGGTCACATCTGCATCACTCACCGGGCCACCAAAGAAGAACTGGGCATCCACCTCGACCTCGATAGTGTCACCAAACAAGACTGCATCCGCCTGCGGAGTGACGTTAACGATATACTCCGGTTTGCGATATTGAGCGACCTGAAAACCCATGCCCCCCGAAATCTCTCCTACCGACACGCGAAGACTGTAGTAGCCCAGGCCGGCAGCCTGATCGAGATCCAGCTTGCCGTTGAAGGCGCCAAATTCATCCAGGGCCAAGTCCTGGGTGTAGACAACATCTCCTTGATCGTTGGTCACCTCGACCAAAACGCTGGTCCAGGCAGGCAGAGCATAGGCGACGTCATTCTTACCGCGCAGAATGCCTTTGAAAAAGACCTCCTGCCCTGGCCGATACAGTGGGCGATCGGTATAGATGTAGAGATTAAAGTCTTGGAAATTGAAGTCACCCGGCAGATTGTAATCCCAGGGCTGAACCCCATCGCTCCAATCGGTCAACGCAATCGCAAAAACGCCTCCACCCTGAGCGACGGCATATTGGCGATCCCAAAGATTGCTCTGGCGAGTTATTTGAACCTCCAATGTACCAGAGGAACCTGTGCTGCCTTGTGCTATCTGGCCAAGGAACTGATCATAGATAGTTACCGGCGTATCTGAGATAGGTTGACCACTCTCCAGATCGGTCAGCCAGACAAGTGCCTCGTCAAAACTGGCCTTGAATGTGAGATTGGCATTGACAACCATCATGAAATGCCGGATGTCTCCCTCAATTTCGGGTGCATCGGCAATCAGTAAATAGATGCCCGGCTGAAGTGAGCCGCCTGGATCAGAAGCAACTGGCACACGAACATAGAGAGGTACATTCAGATCAGCAGTAGAAGGAATACTCCACTCGCGAATCAACTGGCTCGCCGAAGGATGAAAATCACGTAGTCGCTCCCAGGCATCCGGCCCAGTGAGATTTCCAAACTCAGTGAGCGAGAGGCCGGCAAGCTGGAAATCGATGCGGCTGACATTGCGATAAACCGCAAACAACTCAGTCGCACGGTTGGCATCGTACAGACCATATTGGCCAACCGTATTCAACTGCACCAGGGGATCGAGTGGGGCTGTCGTAAAGCTAAAAGTGTATGACTGATCAAGGGCGTTCCCATACGGATCGGCTGCACCCGAAAGGAGCGTCACAGCGTAATTTGTAGACGGTTCCAACATACCGTTGATGTGGAGTGTCCAATCGTAATCGCTATAGTAAAAGGTGGCTTCATCGGGCAATGCGGGTACCGATATCACTCTCTCTTCAGTGAGCGTTTTCTGATTCATCGGCGCGGTAAACTTGATCGAGATGCCTTGATAGGGTGAAGCAATCTGATTCCCATTGGTGGGCTCGGTGGATGCGACATTGGGAGTAAGAACAGTGTTGAATCGCCAACGATAATCTTGACTTAATGGCGTCTGGCCGGCACCGCGGGCACTGGCGGCTACAGCAGCCTCATAGAAGCCATCCAACGCCAGGCTTGTCGAGGGAGTGAAGGTCATGATACGCCCTTCCTCATCCCAACTAAATGCACCGCCAACGGGTTGATTGGCCGCCGTGTTCACCAGAGAAAAAGCCGCCTCAGTGCTGGCCCGATCCATCAACTGGTTGAACGTCACCTGGATTGCCGAATCGAGGCCAATAGTGATTTCTCCGTCAGCAGGCATTACAGAGACAATACCCGGTAACAGTGTCGTAAACTGCCAACCAAAAGGATGTTCGAGCACACCGCCGGTTTGGTCCATCAAACCGGCTTCGATGGCAACAGCATAGGTCTGTCCGCCTGCCAAAGGTTGGCTGGGTTTCCATTGATAGATGCTGGTATTCAGCCACTCTCCTGTGCCGGGAATATCTGGTGAAAACTGCAACGGGTGAGGTAGATTGGGATCATCCTCAGCAACGCCGAATGGTACAACAGGCCGGTTAAACAACACTGTGATAACCGAATCGGGCTCGACCCCGTTCGCATCTTTGGCAGGTACGACTTCACTGACTTGCAAGAAGCCAACCGTTTGAACTTCGATGTCAACCGCCTGCTCCAGAGTCAGCCCTTTAGAGCTGCGAGCACTCGGTTCAATCGTAACAGTATAACGCGATGCGCGGATCAACTGGCCTGACTGCGGCGTAAGACGCAGTGTAGAATCATCTACCCATGTGAGAGTAGCCTCAAGCGAAGGCGAGGTCTTTAAGGCAGCTTTTACACTGGCCTGATCCATAGCCTGATCGAAGTACAGGTCGATACTGCCGTCAAGCGGTAGCTCTTCGCCGGGATAGGGCCGTTGAGACACCAGCCGCGGCATCGTTGGCGGCAAACTGGCTACATCAATGGTTGGTCGGGGCGTCGGACCTCCCGGCAACCCCGGGACACTACACCCCTGCATATTGCAGGCCACCATAGCCAACAGTATTACCACAATCATCAATCGGGCAATCTGAACGCCTGTCAGTTTTCGAGAATTAAACATGGATCTTCTCTCCATAACCTACACGCAGTTCTCAGCATAAACGACAATATCAAACATGATTAACAGCCAGGATATCACATGCACTATCCTGATTATATGTTCCCCACAAATGAGTGCAACTATCCCCGATCACGTTTAAAAGCAAAACGCGCCGGCCTATAGGCCGGCGCGTCTGATAGCTGGCGCTACCGCCATGCTTTATTGCGATACGTTAAACACTGTCGGGACACCAGAGTCCACAGTTGATGACATTCCATTTCCCTCCTGGATACCAAAGCGGAAAATGACTGGCGCATCATGTTTGCCTGTCGAGGCACTGGTACTTGCCGAAGCACAGAGGGTAAAAGAAACATACTCACAGGTATTGAGAGTTGGGTGACATTGTCGTCCAATCACACTCTGTACGGTCACCGTGATGCCAGATGGAAGACCGGTAGTAATGAGATCGTACACGCCCTTGCCGGCCAGAGACGAATCGCCGGGATCGAAGGCTGAGATCGCCTCATCGGTTGGAATAGTGAGTCTGATCGGTGTACGTACCCACCACCATCCGGATGCCAGACACTGCTCACCGCCGCCGCGCTTCAATGAGAAGACAAAGTCACTTGACGAAACAGAGGTTGCAGCCGACACTGTGACTGTCCCATCCGATGTCGCTACCGGTGTACCAGTAACAGATTTAGGTGTGCTGGTAACGCTGGGGGTAGGAATGGTCGCAGCAATAGGAACTGCCCCTTCATCAACATTTTCAAACTGTGTCTTAGCGATCCATCCCTCACGGCCATCGGGAATACGAACGAGAAACCATCCATTCACATTGTCTCGTCCCAAGATCAAAACAGTCTCGCCGGCATCCACGTGTGTTATTGCCTTAAAGCTCCTGGCAGGCCCTTCTCGAACCAGCGCGTAATAGGCAATTACTGCTTGTATCCCGCCACCTTCACCACCAACAGAAGCCACCTCCGTCTCGCCCTCGCTCGGAGTCGGAGATTCAAGGGGAGGAAGGGTAGCCGTCGGCGGAAATGTAGCCGTTGGCTCAGGTGGAGGAGTATATGTCGGCAACGGTGTATAGGTTGGTAGGGGTGTGTAGGTTGGCATGGGTGTCGGCGGCTCAGCAGGCGCGCCAAAAGTTGAACACCCCACCAGTGTTAGTACCACCCCAACTGTCAAAATCACCAGGAATTTTTTTGTAGTCATTGTTCCCGCTCTCTAAATTAAATGCTGTAGTTTTGCCTTTTTTTAGACATAAAGATTCACCGCAGAGCTTTTTACCCGATTTTCTCGGCGATCTCCATGGTAAGAAACAACCTGATCCCCCAAAAAGGCGCAAGTACAGTTAAATGTTTGCAAGGCGCACCTTAATAGCGCCCAGACCGGTCAGATTTTACCCTGTGAGCGAAATAAGGCAAACAGAAGATTTGGCGGCTATGCTACAAATGTTGATATTGGATTTTGGGCTGCAATGAGAGAAAAGGATGTCCGAGATTTGCCGTACTATAAAACTGACTGTTGCCCATTGGCTGCCAAGAAATAGGGATGAAATAACTTTCCCGGTTGAGACTACAACAAGGATTATTGATGGGTAAGTTATAGCTTTTCAGATAATGAGCTGAACAAAGTCACTTTTCTCGCAAGCACAAAGCTGTCCAGAACGTTTTCTGAAAAGCTATAGTAAATTCTCATTCCTAACTCCTTACCCAACCTTGATCATTGAGGAACAGGTAGCACCCAAGCCGGCCTATAAGCCGCGTTCTGTCCGGAGCCCATACAGACCCCTGGGCAATCATCTCTCTAGGAAAGGCGTTACCGCCCATCTCAAGCAGCCTACCCGGGACTCAATCGGTACGAGCAGCACCTCATCCCTGCTTGGCCTTGCTCCCGAAGGGGTTTACCTGGCCGGCTCTGTTACCAGAGTCGCCGGTGTGCTCTTACCACACCGTTTCACCCTCACCAATCCACCATAAGAGGATCGGCAATATACCTCTCTGTTGCACTATTCCGTCGGGTCGCCCCGCCTGGCCGTTAGCCAGCATCGTGCTCTATGGAGCGCGGACTTTCCTCACTCTGGCAGCGCCAGAGCGCGATCGCCCAGCCAGCTTGGATGCTACGAACGCTAGTATAACGCAATTTCGTGGTTTGTAACGGAGGAGGGATAAGTAATGTAGGGCTCTTGTATCTTTTCAATAATTGTAACTATTCAGCGGTTAGTTGTTAGAGACCATTTGATAATTCGCGGCTTAATCGAACTTTGAGGCTAAATTGCTAAAAAACCAAGTGTCATAGATGCACTCATGTGG
>JAFGLD010000171.1 GCA_016928235.1 Anaerolineae bacterium
AGAGAACTGTGAACTATAAACTCACTCCGGCGGCTCGTGAAAACAGCCTTTTTGAACGGAATTAAAGTGCGAAAAACAGGCTATAGAACTCATCACTCAAACGACTGCAAGTCGTCCATCACTCAAACGACTGCAAGTCGTCCATCACTCAAACGACTGCAAGTCATCCATCACTCAAACGACTGCAAGTCGTCCATCACTCAAAACTACCACCAGGCAGCGCCAAGATAGGTGGATTCCCGCTTTCGCGGGAATGACAGGGTTGGCGAAGGTATCGCCATCCCAGGAACCTCAACCCGGGCCGAACGAATGCGCAGGCACGCAATACGGAGGCTATGTCGAGCCTTTTACCCGATGTATCGAATTTGCTACAGGGTGTTACCGGCTTGTTACGGCTCCATGCATTTCTGAAACATCCAACCTGGTATCGTAGGGTATCCATTACAGAACCCGGATGGTGTCTGTGTTCCGATGTACGGCCTTTTACGAAGCCACGAGACATCGCAAGGGGAATCGAAAGACACCCCCCAGACGCTCATCCGACAATATCTACGCTACTTGGATGTATTCAGATGTATTCAATCGGAGGATGGTCTATGGCAACACAATGGAGTCAGCGTTATCCTTCTCGCCTACCTGTGAGGGCAATGGCCATAAGCGTAGGCGTAGCTTTAGTGGCAATGGTGGCAGGTATGCATGTAAGCATCAATGTATGGCCGTCTCTGGGGGCACAGGGAGCCGAACTGCTGCGAACATTGATTGGTACTGAGCCCGTTACCTCCCTGGAAAACGTCACGTTTCGGACTCAAGATCAGCTTCAGCGATGGCGGTATCAGGCGGGCGATATCAAACCGGCAGCGCCGTGGACTGCGACCACATCTGGTGACCCGACGCTACCGTCAGTGGACAACGGCACCTCCGCAGCAGAACCTTCCGGCTCACCTGACCGGTCTGCTTCTCCGGCAGACGTGTCGACGCCTTTACCTCAAAAAGAAGAATGGGAGCTTGCCCCACTCACACCCTTCAGCTCGATTGCCGGAGAAGGGCAATGGTCCCCCTATATTTGGAATGACGCGGGCCAGATCGTAGCCTACCGCACATTCTTGCAGCCTGACTCCGCACGGCCTTATGCTACGGTGGCTATCGTTGCTTTCGATCTGGAAGCAACACAACTGGGATTTGTGCTTGGTACCACTGAGCCCATATCGTCTGCCACAATCGATCGGCCTGGCACAATACCGGCTGGTGATCTCTTGCCGGGCAAGCCGCTGGTAGCCTTCAACGGTGGATTCAAAGCAGAGCATGGGTATTTTGGCGTTATGGTTAACCAGATACTGGTTTTGCCCTTACGCGAAAGACTGGGCACCGTCGCCATTTACTCCGGCGGTCAGGTAAAGATCGGTGAATGGGGAACAGAAATCACTAACTCGCCGGACATCGTTGTTCTGCGGCAAAACTGCCCCCTCCTCGTTCACGATGGTCTGGTTAACCCTCATACGGCAAATACAGCATCGCCGGATTGGGGCTCTGCGGTCGATGGAGCAATAGCCATCCCGCGTTCGGGTTTAGGCATCAGCGATGACGGCCATGTGCTCTATTACGCTGCCGGTCATACTCTGATCGCGCCGGCGCTGGCGCAAGCATTGGCAGACGCCGGCGCAGAGGAAGCCATGCAACTCGACATTAACAACTTCTGGGTACATTTTGAAGTCTATCGAAAAGAAGGAGCCAACCTGCAAGCAGAGACTCTGCTGGATACTATGCAGCAGGATGCTATGCCGCGCTATCTGCAAAGCTCTTACCGCGATTTCTTCTATGTTACAGAAAGGTAAATGAGCGGGGTACAGCGCGACTATTGCTTGTGTTGCGCGTGACCTTTCTTTTGGGCACCGGCAGGCAGGCACCGCGTTACCCGATCGTCCGGTCGACCACCTGCCGGCGAATCGGTTGACGCCTTAAATAGAACATGTTTTCCGCCTGTTCTATTTCGTTCGGCTCCTTGGTGCTTGACAAATCAGACCGACTGCGCTATACTACATCCTATGGCGCGAACATGCTGCTGTGATGGCCACACAGAGGGATGACGCGCCGAGGGGGCAGCCGCGCGGCTGCCCATGGCCGAGAGCACAGACACTCATCCTCCCCATCGAATATTCCTACATGACTCTGACCACCCCGGCGAGATCCCAGGGCAACAACGAGACAAGCAGAGGATGATCGGAAGATCACCGGAGGATCACCGGAGGATGACTACCGGTGCCCAGAGTAGAGAAAGGGGTAACACAATGGCAAAGGTACGGAAGAACATCGTTATCAGCGGATCGAGCGGCGCGCTTGGCGACCAACTGGTGCTCAAGCGGGATAAAGCCGGGCGCACTATTCTGAGCGCGAAGCCGACCTTCCCCGAGGATCGAGAATTCACCCAGGCGCAAAAAGATCAGATGGCGGCTTTTCGGGAGGCCACCCTGTATGCCAAATCGGCGGCCAGGACCGAGGCCATCTACGCCGAGAAGGCCAAAGACACACCCAGATCAGGCTTCAATGTGGCGATGGCGGACTGGTTCCACGCGCCGGAGATCGGTGAGATCGACCTCTCCGGTTGGACGGGCCAGGCGGGCGAGCGCATTCGCGTCAAGGCGCTGGACGACGTGAAGGTCGAGCGGGTGACGGTGCTGATCGCTGACGCGGAGGATGTGATCATCGAGCAGGGGGCGGCGGAGCAGGTCGATGGCCTGTGGTGGGTCTATACGACCACGCAAGCAGCAGCGGGCCGGCCCAAGGTGATCGCGCTGGCGCAGGACCTGCCGGGGAACATCGCCCGGATGGTGGCGCAGATTGCGAAGGAGCAGGAAGCCGCATAACAAACCAGACCCCGAGGATGGCGAGTAACGCTCGTGGGGAGCCGGCACTCGCGCTGACCCTCAGAGACCATTTGATAATTCGCGGCTTAATCGAACTTTGAGGCTAAATTGCTAAAAAACCAAGTGTCATAGATGCACTCATGTGGGAT
>JAFGLD010000172.1 GCA_016928235.1 Anaerolineae bacterium
TATTTCAGCTCGCCTACTCCTCGTGCTAACGCTTTTTAAATTGTAAAGATGCCGCTCCCCTTTGGGGTGTCTTTTTTGAACCATGCCCTGAAAACTGATCACCAAAGACGGTCATACAAAGTGCGAAATTTAGGCTGTAGATACCAATACTTTACACAAAGACTAACCCAAAGAACCAATACATAAACGCTCACTCGAGTAGATTGTCACGTAGCTGTTCTATCTGCCCCTTCGTCAACCATCCCTTACCACATAGATAGTTTTCCACCGTGTCATATTTGTCAGTGAGATATTGGAGCGTCTTTCTCATGAGCTTTGGTGGGGCTGCCAGCAGGGGGTAAAAATGTTTGATAGTAAGGCCAAAGGGCTTATATCTGGCGATTTCTTTTCTGGTTGAACTGATCAAGTGTTCAGCGCAGAGATTGGTCAGAGAGTAGTCATCGATCACAGTCTCTATCTGGACATCCAGCGCCAGCAGCACCAGCGCCGACATGAGCCCGGCGCGATCCTTGCCTGCGCTGCAATGAAATACAGCCGGCATGTTCTTGTATTCTGCTAGCTGACCGAAGAGTCTGGCGTAGGTTTCTCTTCCTTTGTCGAGCCCCGTTCGATACATATCGAACATGACACTGTGTAAATGATTGCGCCGGAGCAAGATGGCGCTTTTGTCAATAGGATCGTCAGCAAAAATCGGAAAGTGAGCATACCTGACAGAAGACGGCAGAAGATCCGGATTTCTGTTGACTTCGGCAAACGTTCGTAGATCGTAGACCTGCCGGATGCCGAGTGTCTCGAGATAACGCTGATCAGTCCTGGTAAGACCTCCAAGATGATCCGAACGATATAGTTTGCCCCACTTAACCCGCCGGCCGTCGACTGTCTCGTATCCGCCCAAATCCCGGAAGTTGTGCGCACCTTCTAACGGTAAAATGCGCTCACCCACCACGATTTTGTCGCCGCCACGGAGAACCAGAGTCACGAAGTGACGCCGGGCGCCATCTACCCCAATGATGGTCACTTTGTGGTGTTCAGGCTCGACATCTGTTGTCACCTGCAAATCAGCCGTCTCTAGAGAGTCGCCAGTGTAGAGCATAACCGGATCCTGTGGACCATTCCAATGGACCACCAGGTTGCCGTCAGTATTGCGCCTTACAACATATATCTCTCTGCGCCGCACCTCAAACATCACATCGGACGCCACTTCGGCACTATTTGCCTTATAAGCAGCCGGTTTCTCTAACTTGAGCAGCCATCCTAACATCATATCTACCCTCCACCGCCAACACGGATAATGTCATGACCGCAGATCGGATTAACCTGACTCTACCAACAGTGTGTTAAGCCTACATAAAGGATATGTCAACAGCAGCTTAACATGGATTACCACACCCGATGTTGTCTGCCGTACTTGTGGAGAATCGCGCGGCGGCGAAGTCTGCGTGGATGGACCGTCCGAGGTTGCGAATTGAGTACAAAAGCGTGAATTTATACAGGAGATGATGGTTCAGCCAGCGGCAGTGTGAAGCAGATGCATGCTCCTGATTGGTTTGGTATCTCTTCAACCCATATCCGCCCGCCGTGGGCCAGCACGATATGCTTGGCTATGGCCAGCCCCAGCCCCGTACTGCCGCCCTGGCGCGAGCGGTCGCTTCGGTAGAAGCGCTCGAAGACCCGCACGCGCTCCTCAGGTACGATGCCCAATCCGGTGTCGGTGACGCTGATTTGCACCCACGCCTCTTTGGACCTGGCCGCTATCGTAATCGACCCACCGCCAGGGGTGAACTTGATGGCGTTGTGCAGCAGGTTGCCCAGCACGCGCTTTATTTGAGTGGCATCGGCCAATACCACCATATCCTGTGGAGCCTGCCACCTGACATTCAGTTCCTTGCGCTCAGCCTGAGCAGCGAACTGCTCGACCGCTTCGCCGACGATCTGGTGCAGGTCGATGGGCACCAGCATCAGCTCAGCCCGCCCCGATTCGATCATCGCGAGGTCAAGCAGTTCTTGCGCCATCTGCTCAAGTGTGTCGGTCTCGACTGCAATCTTGCCCAGCAATTCCTGGCCGCGTTTCGTCCCACGCTCCTTGTCGCGCACGAGGGTATCGACCAGCAGCCGGATCGAGGTAATGGGTGTGCGCAGCTCGTGTGAGATATTGGCAACCATGTCTCGGCGGGCGCGGCCCAGCCGCTGCAGTTCGGTCACATCCTCCAAGATGATAGAGGCATAGATTCTCTGCCCCTCCGTTACCTGCGTCACTCTCATCCGATACGTGTTTCCTCCCAAAATCACTTGCGTCTCAAGCTCCTCACTGGAAGACAGTGCCTGGCCGACTAGTTGGTCGATCTCATGGTGGCGGGTGACCGCGATCAGCGAGTCGTATCCGGCGGATGAGGTGGATGACGGAACATCGAACAGCTCACGCGCGGCGGTGTTCAGATGGCGTATCTGCCGGTTGGCATCGGTGAGGATGAGCGGGCTGCGGACCGCCTCGGTCAGCGCCTTCAGCAGGGAAATCTCCGTCTCCCGGCTGGTACAGCGATCAAGAATCTTCTGGACGCTGACTCGGCCGATGCGCTCCTCTTGAAGTCGCTGATATGTAATCCGCCAGGCAACAAGCAGCGCCGCCAACGCCAGTATGAAGGGCAGCAGAACCAGCGGGCTCATTCGGCAGCCTCAAAGCGGTAACCGACGCCACGGACGGTGATGATGTGTTGTGGGTTAGAGGGATCATCCTCGAGCTTTTCACGCAGCCAACGGACGTGTACGTCGACGGTGCGGCTATCGCCGCAAAAGTCATAGCCCCACACGCGTGTGAGGATCAAGTCGCGGGAGAGGACAGCCCCCTGATTGCGCATCAGCTCAACCAGCAAATCGAACTCCTTCTGGCTCAACTGCACTTCCTGGTTGCCGCGATGCACGCGCCGGGACATCAGATCGGCAGTGATGTCGCCGGTCCTGACTTCGCGGGAAGAAGTGGACTGGCCATCGGCTCGGCGCAGAACAGCGCGTATGCGTGCCAGGAACTCGCCCAAGCCAAACGGCTTGGTGATGTAGTCGTCGGCGCCGCTATCCAACCCGACCATCTTATCGCCCTGTGTGCCACGGGCTGTGAGCATGATAATCGGGATATAGGCGATCTCTTTGTCGCGCCGCAATGCCCTGCAAACCGACAGCCCATCCATGCCCGGCAACATGATGTCGAGAACGATCAGGTCGGGTCTTTGCTCACGGACGACCTTGAGCGATTCGCTGCCATCCCCTGTCGTCAATACCGCGTAGCCCTCTTGTTGAAGGTTGTAGGCCAGTGTTTCCCGGACAACTTCTTCATCTTCGACAACTAGTATGGTGGTCATGGTTAGAAAATATACCTTTGAACAATCCCTGGATACGTGTCACTATAGCCTAAATTTCGCACTTTGTATGACCGTCTTTGGTGATCAGTTTTCAGTGATCAGTGATCAGTTTTTAGCCTCCAATTGCA
>JAFGLD010000173.1 GCA_016928235.1 Anaerolineae bacterium
AGGTAGGGTCTTACGACCTTTCCCCCGCTCCAAACCGGACAGGCCACTTTCATGACATCCGGCTTTCCAGTTGGGTCTAGGTATTGAGAAGGAGACCGTCCTGATGTCACTGCTTAGTCATCGCTCTCTGATCAACTCCTTCAGTCGTTAGTAGGCACACGCACCCGGAAATAGCGTGGTCATGCAAAGATCTCCAGAAGCGCCGGTTTGGGAGATCGACTCCGGCGATTAGGGGTACAAAAGGTGATAGTGGTCGATAGCCGCGGCGTTGCTCGCCTTAGCTACGGCCTATATCGCGGCACAGTAAGCCGCAGCAAGCTTATCGAGGGTCTCGGCGATGATCCGCCGGGTGGGGAAATCGATCAGAGCCGTCAGGGCAGGCGGCTTGGTGGCATCCACGCGCCATCGTCAAGTCGAACCGCGCGGGAGTGAGCGCCGAGGACAGCGAAGATTGGAGCGTCACACTCACTGAAACACGCCAAACTATGCATGAATCAAGGAGGATGAAAGGAGTATGAAAGGAGTACCCCTGGAGGATGATAGGACATGCCCCTGGCGGTGATCTCGATAACATGCGTGCGATGATGCTCTATCCCACGTCGATCCCAGATCGGGTGGAGATTGATGCAGGACAGGTTTATCTTGACGCCAAACATCTTACAGTGCATTTCTGCACCGCCACCCAACATCTGTTCGACCCAACCACGCTGTTCTCGTATGGTACCCTGTCCGGAACGTTTTCTGAAAAGCTATATTCGGTTACAGAACTGCTGAGTAGTTATGCCGGCTGAATAGTTACTGTAGGACATCCCGTTCCCGGAACTGATACGAAATTGATATGTTCCCCTCTAGTAATTTACTCCCCGGATATCATATACTCGATGTGTAGCTATTCGGCCTGGGTGTGAGAGATTGGCGGGTAGTTGCCTTGATTTCATCCATTCTCGAACAGGAGATAAGATCATGTCATTTACCGATCGCCAGATTCTCGAGAGTATTTCCCTGGGCATATTAATCACGGATTTGAATGGGCGAATCCTTGTTGTCAACAATGCTCTGTGTGTATTGTTGGGATATGGTGAGACTGAGTTGAACGGCAATGTGATGAGCTCCCTATTTGTTGAGACCGGCTCATCAGGCAGCCAGGGTCTGTTGAGCGATATCATGCGCGGCAAGGAGCGTGAGCCCTACATTGCCGATCTGGTCGCTCGTGACGGCGAACAAATTCCTGTTGAGATCTACCCCGGCACAATATGCGATCCGACCGGCCGCAAAGCCGGCGCTCTGTTCACTATCAAAAACTTAAGCGAAGAGATGAAGCTTCTCAAGACTGTCCAACGCCGCAACATGCAGCTGTTGGCTTCTTCTGAAGTAGCCAGAGTGGCAACACAGATCCACGAGGTCCAGGAGCTTTTGAGCCGCTGTGTCGACCTGATCCGGACACATTTTGGCTTTTATTACGCTGCTATTTTCCTGATCGACGACACGGGGGAATGGGCCGTCTTGCGGGCGGCCACGGGTGAGGCTGGCCAAAGATTGATGGATGCTCACCACAAACTGGGAGTTGGCAGCCAATCGATGGTCGGATGGGTGACAGGGAACAATGCCGCTCGAATTGCCCTTGATGTGGGCCAGGAGGCTGTCCGCTTCGATAACCCTCTCTTGCCCAAAACAAGCTCTGAGATGGCTCTTCCCTTGCGAGTACGAGGAGAAGTCATCGGGGCTCTCGATGTCCAAAGTACCAGTCTGAATGCTTTTACCGAAGAAGACGTCCAAACGATTCAGATGATGGCGGATCAGGTTGCTATTGCCATTGATAATGCTCACTTGTTTGCCCACCGGATGGGCGAGGAACAATGATAGATGGCCAACCACACAACAAATTGACAGACGGCGATCTGGTGAACTTTTCCGTAGAGACCTCGCCGGTAGGGAAATGTTAACAAGCGCGGATCGTGGCTAAGTGTCAAATTTTTCCGAGAAAGCGATTTAGAATATGATGACCCAAGCTGATTTGACCAATAAGCACATTATCGTGGTCGAGGACAACGTTAACAACTACAATCTGATCCTACGGCTGCTCACTGAGATGGGCATCGAACGCTGCGATTGGATCAGCAGTGGATGGAAAGTCGCCGAAGAGGCTGAGAATTACGAGCAGATCGATCTCATTTTGCTCGATATCCAACTGCCCTACGAAGATGGCTTTGCCGTCCAGAATAAGCTGCGCAAGCATTCCCAGCTGAAGACGACCAGCATTGTGGCAGTGACCGCCAATGCCAGCGAGACCTATATGCAGCGAGCCATCAATGCAGGCTTCGACGGGTTTATCGGCAAGCCCATCGATCCCGATCGCTTTCCCGATCAAATACGCCGGGTGCTGGAGGGCAAGGCTGTCTGGGAATGGCAATAGGCAACCGGCTTGCATTCAATCGGTAACAGCATCTATCGAGCAGACTATGCTCAATCATGACCTACGGCCGGGTAGAGGACAATCGTCATAGTTTTCCTTTCGGACCCTGAATCTGAGAGTTTCTGAGAGCAGAAACCAGTATCCTCTATAACAGTATGTTGCCACGTCAAGTGGTTGCCACTCTCTGTAAGCCAACCGCTTCAGATTTTTTTGACTCAAGCACTATCGTCAAGGAAACGACCATGCGTGATGTTTATGTGATCGGGATCGGCCAGACCCCTATTGGTGAATGGTGGGATAAAGGCGTACGCCAGTTGGCCTACGAGGCACTCCGTGCGGCAACCGAGGATTCAGGGCTTGAGTGGCCCGATGCCCTTTATGTCGGCAATATGATGTCCCCTCGTCTGAGCGGACAGGCCCACCTGGGCGCGCTGATAGCCGACTTCTCCGGCTGGCGCGGCGTCGAAGCCGTCAGCGTCGAAGCAGCCTGCGCATCCGGCGGCGCGGCTTTTCAAGCCGGTGTTCGCGCTGTTGCCTCCGGCATGGTAGAAGTAGCAGCTGTCGTGGGCATCGAGAAAATGACCGATGGCATTGGTGGCGGTGTCATCTCCGGTTTGGCAACTGCCGCCGATGCCGATTACGAGGTCATTCAGGGCGTGACCTTCGTGGCGCTCAACGCGCTTATCATGCAGCGATATATGTTCGAGCACAACATTCCACAAGAAGCTTTTGCCGCTTTCAGCGTCAATGCTCATCACAACGCCGTCAACAATCCAAACGCCATGTTCCGCAAGGAGATCACCTCCAGGGCGTACTTGAATGCTCCCATGATATCTCCACCGGTGAATTTGCTCGACAGCTCGCCTATCTGCGATGGCGCGGCAGCCGTTCTGTTGGGAACCAGGGACATTCTCCGAGATCTGCCGGAAGCCATCCCTGTGCGGGTTCTGGCGAGCGCCAATGCGGTCGACAGCGTTGCCATTGCCGAGCGCCACGACTTGCTCGGTATGGAGGCCGTTCGCAACAGCGCGCAGAAAGCCTACCAGATGGCCCGGCTCACCCCGGCTGACATCGACATCTTTGAGCTGCACGATGCCTTCTCGATCATGGCAGCCGTCAGCCTGGAGGCATCGGGGTTTGCCGAGCGCGGTCGGGGAACATTCCTGGCCCGTGAAGGGGAAATCAGCCTGGCCGGGCGCATTCCCGTCAGCACCATGGGCGGACTCAAGGCACGTGGGCATCCCGTTGGAGCAACCGGAGTCTATCAGGTTGTCGATGCAGTCACCCAGCTCCGGGGCGCGGCGGGTAAAAATCAAGTCAAGGATGCTACCGTTGCGATGACCCAGAATATAGGCGGGGCAGGCACGACAGTCATCACCCACATCCTGACTCGGGAGTGACATCGACGGAAGTGGAGCCGCTTAGAAAGCGCGATCGGCGGCAGCTTCGGCCATTGCCGCAAGCTGCTATCGATCTCCTCCAGCAGCACCACGTTCCACCGCGACTGATCGCCCATCTCATCCTGGTTCACGATATCGCCGATCAGATCAGCGAGACCCAGACGGGTCTTTTGGGACGGCAATTCACGACATCGACAAGGCAATCCATTCAGGAGAGCTGAGCGGGCCATCGACACAAGATCGCCGGCAAGCAGCTTCTGCTTGATGCCGGTATTCTACCCGGACCGGCGCGCTGCGCCGAAACACAAGGGCGACCCGCGGCAGCCGGCAACACCTGACCATCCACTCATGAGTCGCCGCCTTGTAAACGCTTTACATTTTGTAGCTTGAATGTACTCATAAAGCCCCTGCGCAACCCCGAACACATGTTTTTGGATATACTGACCTGTTGGGCTATAATCTCCTACCCACTTTTCCCCCACAGTAGCTCTTAATTTGAGCGGCGTTATGGAGGCAGTTGTGTCAGAGAAAGCCGAGTTTCGGGCGCCAAACGCGCATTCATATAACCTCACAAGCCCGGCCTGGTGGATCGCGTCGCATGCCTGGCGGTACAAGCTGTTTGTAATCGGGACGCTGATTGGCAAGACACTCAGCATTGCCACCTACTCGATCGCTCCGGTGTTCGTTGGGCAAGCGGCAGAGGCCATCATTAACCCGGAAAAGGCGGCGCCGAACGCCCTGCTCTACGCGGCGATTGGTGTGCTGGTTGGGCTAGTCGGTGACGGCGTCACCAACCTGCTGGGCAGCCTGTCTATCGAGGTCATCGCCCAGAAGCTGGAAGCCGACTCGCGCGAGGAGCTGTACGGCAGCTTGCTAGGCAAGAGCCAGACCTTCCACGACCGCCAGCGAGTAGGCGATGTGATGGCACGGGCCACCGAGGATGTCAAGACGCTCAACGGCATGATGAACCCAGGTTTTGCCTTTATTTACGAGACGGTGCTGGGCTTCCTGATCCCGATCATCTATATTGGCATACTCAACCCGCAGCTACTGATCATCCCGCTCACCTTTGTCGCGATCTACATCTTCACGGTCAGGAGGTATTCGCGCCGGCTGAACCCGGTCACCACGCGGCAACGCGATGCCTTCGGCAAGATGAACGCGAGGCTGGAAGAGACCATCAGCGGCATTGAGACGGTCAAGGCCAGCGCCAGCGAGAACTTCGAGCGCCGGAAGTTTCACGACACCGCTCACGAGTTCCGTCACTGGTTTGTCAGGCAGGGACAGATGGAAGCAGGCTATATCCCGCTCTTATGGTACGGTGTCACAGTGGGTGCGCTGTTCTTTCATGCTCTCATCCTGCACCAGGCGGGGACGCTCTCCCTGGCCAATGTGATTGCCGTGATGGGCCTGATCAATGTCCTCAGCTTCCCGGTCTTTGTCTCGATCTGGTCGCTCTCGCTGGTGCAGATCGGGCTGGCCAGCGCCCGCCGCATCCTGTCGATGATCACCGCCAGAACCGAGCTCGATCAGAACGTGGGCGGCCATCAGGCATCGATGCGTGGTGACATCACCTTCGATGACGTTCGCTATGGCTATGGCGACACCGACTATGGCGTCTACAACCTGAGCTTCTCGATCAAAGCCGGGCAGACTGTGGCGATCGTCGGCCAGACCGGGTCAGGCAAGAGCACGCTGACCCAGCTCGTCAACCGCACCTACGATGCCGATAAGGGGCGCATCCTGATCGACGACGTGGACGCGCGCGAATGGGACCTCGACGCGCTGCGCTCGCAGATATCGAAGATCGAGCAGGACGTCTTCCTGTTCTCGCGCAGCGTCCGGGAGAATATCGCCTTTGGCAAGCCGGATGCCACGCAGGAGGAGGTCGAGCAGGCGGCTAAAGAGGCGCAGGCCCACGAATTCATCCTGTCGTTCGACAAAGGCTACGACACGGAGATCGGCGAGCGAGGCGTGATGCTCTCCGGCGGCCAGCGGCAGCGCCTCGCGCTGGCGCGGGCCTTCCTGAGCAACCCACGTATCCTGATCCTGGACGATTCGACCAGCGCCATCGACAGTGCCACCGAGGATGAGATCCAGCGGGCCATCCAGCGCGCGAGGGAAGGCCGAACCACGCTGCTGATCACACATCGATTGAGCCAGATTCGCTGGGCCGATGTCATCCTGGTGATGCACCACGGCACCATCGTCGCCCAGGGCACCCACGATGATCTGCTGCGAAGCTCGGAGCCCTACCGCCGCATCTTTGCCCGCTACGACGTCGCTTTGCCACCTTTGGTGGCAGCTCAGGGGATGGGCGATGGGGGGAAAAGATAAATCCTGGTTTGCGCTTACGAATTTATCCATTCCCCATTACGCATTACTAAACTGATAATTGTTCACTAAAGGAACCTCCCATGGGCTTTATCATGGACGGCCTCGACGCAGAGGCCTACGACCGAACATACACCGACCGCGAGCTGCTCAGGCGAATCGCCGTATACTTCAAGCCGGAGGCCGGGCGATTCGTGGTAGTGGCAACTGCCATCTCGTTGAACTCGCTGATGAACCTGGCACTCCCGGTGGTCATATCGTGGGTGCTCGACCGCGTCCAGGCCGACATGAGCACGCAAACACTGGTTCTCGCCGCGCTGGCGGTGGCAGGCATCGCCAGCCTGGGATGGGTATTCAACTGGGTGCGCGGGCGGCTATCGGCCATCGCGGTCGGGAACGTGGTGGTCAGGATGCGCGAAGATGCCTTCGATGCCATCATGCGCCGCGACCTGTCATTCTACGACCAATTTCCATCGGGCAAGATCGTCAGCCGCATTACGTCGGATACGCAAGCTTTCACCCAGGTGATTACTTTGACCATCGACCTGCTCAGCCGCATTCTGACGGTCGTCTTGCTGGTTGGTTACCTGTTCACGGTCAGCGCGCTCCTGACGGGTGTCTTGCTGATCCTGGCGCCCTTCATCTTCGCGGTCGCGCTGGCCTTCCGCAAGATCGCCCGCGATACCATTACCCAACAGCGGCGTGTGGCAGCTAACGTCAGCTCGCACATCCAGGAGACGGTCAGCGGCATCGGCGTGGCCAAAGCCTTCCGGCAGGAGCATACCGTTTATGACGAGTTCCTGGATGTCAACGAGAAATCATTCTGGATTGGGTTGAAGACAGGCTTTGTTTTCTCCGCCATCTTCCCGATCCTGGGCGTCCTGGCGGGCATCGGCACGGCGGCGTTGACCTACTGGGGCGGGCTGGTGGCGCTGGCCGGCACCATCAGCGCGGGTTCCTGGTACCTGTTCATCCAGGGCATCTATAACTTCTGGTTTCCGCTTACCAGCATCGCTTCGTTCTGGAGCCAGTTCCAGATAGGGCTGGCAGCAGCCGAGCGCATCTTCGCGCTGTTCGACGCCGAGGCCAAAGTGCAGCAGATCGACGATGTTCGACCGGCAGACACAAAAGGTGAGATCCGCTTTGAGAATGTTGACTTTCGCTACACCGATAACGAGCCGGTGTTGGAGAACTTCTCGCTGACCATCCCCGCCGGGAAGACCTACGCGCTGGTCGGCCATACCGGGTCTGGCAAGTCAAGCATCGGCAAGCTGATCGCTCGCTTCTACGAATTCCAGGGCGGCACTATCGCCATCGACGGGCACGACATCCGGACGCTGGCGCTGCGTGCCTACCGCGAGAAGCTGGGCATCGTGACACAGGCCCCCTTTCTGTTCGACGGCACGGTGATGGACAACATCCGCTACGGCAAGCCGGACGCGACGGACGATGAGGTGATCGCGGCCGCCAGAATGGTCGGGCGTGGCGATTGGATCGACAGCCTGCCGCAAGGCCTGGCAACCGAGGTCGGCGAGCGCGGCGCCGGCCTCTCGATGGGGCAGCGGCAGTTGGTGGCACTGGCCCGGGTGCTCTTAGAGAACCCCTCGATCTTCATCCTGGACGAGGCCACCGCCAGCGTCGACCCACTGACCGAGACGCTGATTCAGGAAGGACTGGATGTGGTGCTGAAGGGACGTACATCGGTTGTGATCGCCCACCGTCTCTCGACGATCAAGAACGCTGACCAGATCATCGTGCTGCGCCAGGGCAAGATCATCGAGCATGGCACCCACGCCGAGCTGCTGGCGCAGGGCGGCCACTACGCCGAGCTGTACAACACCTACTTTAGGCACCAGTCGCTGGAGTACATCGAGAAGATGGGGGTTGGGGATTAGGGGATAGAGGTTGGGGGTAATCGCACATCCCAACGTTTGTCTGCATGGGGCCCATATATTGGGCCCCATTTCAGTTCCGCCGGCGCGAACAAAAATCGCGCCAGGTTGCTTTTTCTCTATGTTGAGGAGAACCGGCTTTTTCATTCATACAGGCTTCTCGCTGTTTTCACGTATTGTGCCTCACATATCACATTGCACATGTGAGTATCACGGCTGACTTCGACTCAACAATCGCCAATTTGGCGAAGGTATTAGACTTGATCGGCAATAGGCTTGCTATGCGTAAAAACCGGCTTGTTTTATGCATGACTCTGTTATTTCCTGTAAAGTCTATTGAAAACATAGATATCTTTCCCATAGCCTCGCTAGTACAGTTGAGCAGAAATAGCCCGGCAGTAAAGAAGCCTTTCATCCCCAACTATTTAAGTGTTTCGCAGGTGGCCATAATTGACAGCTTGCTTATGCCGCGAAACACTAGTATCTTCTCAATAATTCGAGGAACAATGTCTCTATCACGACGTTTTTGCGCATAAAAAGGTGTTGAAGAACGTGACTCTACTCCTTTTTGTTGAGAAGATACCTGGGATCGATATGTCTCGATGATCGGTGGCATCCCAAGGTGAATGGGCCATATTTCAACTCGGTAGGGTGCTGCCTGGTCCTGCAATCTACATGATAAGCGTGCAAACTTCCCGGCAGCGTGATACTATCGAGCAGATTTGATTCCAGAATGCAATGGGGGGAAATGCCACTGATGTATGCATTGATGTATCGCTATTTGTTAAAGTGGATCGATCCGGAGTTGATACACAGTCTGTCCACGCACTTCTTGAAAGTATCGGGCAGTTTGGCCCCAACCCACTACTTAATGGCTCACCTGTTGAAGCCGCCGGTGGAGGGAATGGGCATCAAGACACTTGGGCTGGCTTTCGAGCACCCGTTGGGAGTGGCCGGGGGATTCGATAAGGATGCCTGCTGTCTGTCTGGCATCGATACATTGGGCTTTAGCTTTGTCGAAGTGGGCACGGTGACGCCTCTGCCGCAGCCTGGTAACCCGCGCAAGAGGCTGTTCCGCTTGTACGAGGATGAGGCAATCATCAACCGGATGGGGTTTCCCAATGCGGGGATGAAGCAGATCGCCCACAACCTGCGCGCCGCAAGCAGCTTCCGAAAGCCTATCGTGATTAGTCTGGGGAAAAATAAGGTCACCGATCTCGCTCTGGCCTACGAGGATTATGTCAAAGTTGTGCAAACCCTCTACGAAGTCGGCGACTTCTTCATCATCAACATCAGTTCTCCGAACACGCCCGATCTGCGCAAGCTGCAAACTCGCGCTTACCTGGGCGATCTGCTGAGCCACACTCAACAGGCCATCCGCGAACTGGCCGGAACAGACAGTCCCAAGCCACTGCTGGTCAAAGTTTCCCCTGACCTCGCAGATAGCGACCTCGATGCACTGCTCGATCTGAGCATCCAGCATCAGATTGGCGGGATCGTCGCCACAAACACCACACTGTCCCGCGATGGACTGCAAAGCACCGCTCGGAATGAGGAAGGTGGGCTCAGCGGCCGCCCGCTGCACCAACGCTCCACGGAAGTTATTCGGTATATTTACCGTCGGACCGAAGGGCAAATGCCAATCATCGGTGTGGGAGGCATCTTTGGTGGAGATGACATTTGGGAGAAGATGATGGCGGGCGCGACACTTGTCCAGGCCTATACCGGGTTTATCTACCGGGGTCCCTGGTTTGTCAAGACTGCCCTTACCCAATTACAGCAAAAAATGCGAACTGAAGGGATCGAGCATATCGGTGAGATTATTGGGCGAGCAAACTGAAGTCGATGACTGGCTATCGGCTAGAACTGGTTATAACCGGCATCGATGGTGGTCTCAGGCGAGGTTCGTTTCCGCCAGGTCGATGGCTTTGTCTTGTCCCGGATATCCAACGGATCGCCAAACAAGCTCATTCCGAGGCCAAAAGGCAAGGTAATCGTCACATAAAAAACCATCAGAAAAACACGGCCAATCATATCGCCCATAAACTGGCCGAATTTCTTCCAGTATTTCCAGATAATTGCAAAGAAGTTTTTTATCGCTTGCATGATTGTGTTGCCTCACAGAGCATAGTTGATGTTATGAAGGGTGATGGGGGTGAGTATAACGAGTTCCTTCTAAACCACAAAGAGATTGCCACCCTTATTGGTTTGACGAAGCGAAAAATCACGCTAGAATTCCGCCACAGAGTTGTCATACAAGAATAGCTTGTTGAATTGTGATCCCGTGAAACTATGCTATAACTGAGGTGATGAGGCCTTACTCGCTCCTAAACATCGCATATCGGGAACCAGGTAAACAGTTCGGAAAAATCATACACAGGGAATATAAGCGCATGGCTGGAGAAAAGATTGTTATTGTCGATGACGAAATGGATACCGTTAGTATCCTGGCGAAGTTCCTGGAAATGTGCGGTTTTCAGGTGATTGGCTCATTGACTGGAATGGAGGGCATGCAGGCTATTGCAGCCCACCAACCCAAGGTCATCATCCTCGATTTGATGCTGCCTGATGCGGATGGCTACCAGCTTTGCCGTCTGATTCGCCATCAGCCTTCCAGCAAAGAAACACCGGTTATCATGCTTTCAGCGCGTACTACCCGAGATGAGGTTATGCGTGGTTATCGGGTAGGGGCGACCAGTTATCTCAAGAAACCGGTGGATCTCAACAAGCTGCTCGAAGAAGTCAAACGGTTGTTGTATACGACTCACGTAACGCCACCCGAAGCTGAGATCGAGCAGGTAGCCGCCCGGCCTCCCAGCGGCGGCCGGTCTGCATTGATAGCTGAAAAGGACGAAAAGTCCAATAAGCGTAAACCGGAAGCGGTCAGTACACTCAAAAAGAGTGGGACAGTGCACATACCAGGAATGTACATCCCTCGCGAAGGGGACGATGAAGAAGTAGAGTAACTATTT
Organism: Anaerolineae bacterium; assembly: GCA_016928235.1. Taxonomy (GTDB): domain Bacteria; phylum Chloroflexota; class Anaerolineae; order Aggregatilineales; family UBA3940; genus JAFGMS01. The sequence goes on from JAFGLD010000173.1 coordinate 11,012, forward strand.
AGCTGTTACTCGATGCTCAAGTTCCGGTCTGTGCCATGGGGTGAGCAGTTTTTTATCGTGCAACAACCGCTGTTTTCGTGAGTATGCCTGCAACGAGTGGCAATTCATACGGCTTTCGCCCATCATCTGCCATACATTCCTGGTGGCTTGCGCACTTCGAACTGTGATTTTCAACTGATCACGACGATTATTGCTCAATCGTCAAGAACTGAAAACGGCTCACCCCGTCAATGTTAAAAACGGCTCAACGTGGAAAACTGGGGGTGGTTTAAGAAATCGGGTTTTTCCGCAATCCATTGGCCGTTCTCGGTGAGATAAAAACCCGGTTTCTTCCGGCTTTTCCCACTATTCCGCATTGAGCCTTAAAAACTTGATCATCGGGTGTTAGCTATAAAACTCGTCACTCGTCGTAGATTGATTTGGTCGTACGGCAATAGCCTTACCGGCTATTGATTGTTGTGCTCAGTCGCGCATCGAGGATCTGAGCCAGCGTTATTGCTGAGATCGTAGTTGTCTGGTCGCGTGGGTACAGGTGAAAAACATATACACCAGCTCGGCCACGATGGAAGACCACCAGGTCGACGCGAATCGGCTTGGTATTCAGGTTTGTCAGCCCAAAGTAGCCTTGTGCTTCCTCTCCGATCCCTTCCAATCCCTCCAGTAGCCCATCTCCCGCGATCTCTTGTGTGCCTGCTCCCACAATAAACATATACATCGCAAAGAGAGGCTTCTGGGTAGCAGGAGCGTCTTCACGGAATGGATCGTCCTCGGCAAAGATGCCGCTGAACGTAACGATCAGTTCCGGCCCCTCCGGATGGGCCAGCGTGAAGCCGGAGGCGCCAGTCACATCGAAGAATGGCGCCTGGGTAAATCCTTCGGCAATGGGGCCCATCGTCTCCGGTGAAGCTGCCTGAAATCCCGCCGGGAGATCGGCGGAAGTCAGTGTCACACCGGAGAGGTCGATCCGGGCAGGATCGACAGTAGCGACGGGAAGGGCTTCGACTGGCTCTGAAACCGGCGCGGAAGTTGCGAACGACACCGGTGTCTTGGTTGGCGTAGGCAAATGCGCAGTCTGAGAACAAGCAGTCAGGCAGTTAAACGCGATCAACAGCGCGACAGAAAAGGCTGTCTTATTCATTGGCAAAAAGCTCTATCCTGCGGCAGCGAAGAAGCATCTTCATTCGGCAAGTTTCCACTATCAAAATTCCACCGGCGATTCCAACAGCTTGACCAGCAGCTTGACCGCGTTTTGCACGTCATTCAGATCGACTGTTTCGCTGGTCGTATGTACGTAGCGGCAGGGGATGCTCAGACAACCTGCCCGGACACCCGCCCGGACCAGCTGCATCGCAGCTGCGTCGGTTGAACCCTGGATCAGCACTTCGCGCTGGTAAGGAATCCCGGCAGCCTGGGCAGCCTTCTCCATTAGAGCAATCACATCTGGTGAGGCCAGCATCCTGCCATCTTTGATTTTGATAGCCGGACCTTTGCCGAGAGCAACCGCCATCTTGTGTCCCTTAGGCGTATCGCCGGTATGAGTAACATCGATGGCAATGGCGAGATGCGGATCGACAGCATAAGCAGCCGTCTGGGCGCCACGCAAGCCGATTTCTTCCTGGACACTGAAGACAAAGGCAACATCGTGGGGGCATTTCTTAAGGTTGCGCATAACCTCGATCTGGATGGCACAGCCAATCCGGTCGTCCATACTCTTGGCAATCAGGCGATCACCACGAACTTCCAATCCGCGGCACAGCCCCGCGGCATCGCCCACTTTGATGCCATGGTCCTTGCCATTGGAGACATCGATAAACAGTTGCTCCAGCTTAGGAGCGATTGTAGGAGTAACTTCTGCCTCGACACCGATGGTTCCAATGGTCCCATCGGCAAAAAGTACACGGTTTCCAGGCAGAGTGTTGGGATACAGCCCACCGATGCCGGTAAAGCGCAAAAAGCCATCTTCGTCTATGTGGGTGACCATAACGCCGATCTCGTCCATGTGGGCCGAGAGCATGATCCGGGCAGCATCCGGCTCCCCACTACGTTTTCGGGCGATGATGCTGCCCATTGCATCGATGCTCACCTCGTCGGCTAAGCTGCCAATTGCCTCCATGATCACATCTCTGATTTGGCTCTCGCTGCCACTAGGCCCATAGGTCTCGACAAGCTTACGGATGGTTTCGATCACGTTTTACTCCAGTATGATAGGATCGGTGCAAAGTATCACCAGCTTGATACTGACAGCAAAAAGCTTACCCCGGATAACCTTTGATGTGCAATTGAATAGCAAATTTTTATTTGGTTACTTGGATGCTGGAGGGTGTACTTGAGATCTCATATGAAAACGATGAACCCAATTGCAAGCATGGGTCAGCAATGGCGGCAGCGGGACAGGTTCGACTACCGGTTCGGGAAAGGTCGGCAAATCGAGTAATTTACGCCAGATATATTGTCCCATTAACTTAAACGTCGCAACCACAGGAGCAGCCAGGATCACACCCAGGATACCAGCCAACACCCAACCGGCCAACAGGCTGATGAGCACCAATAAGGGGCTCAGGTTCAACACCTCGCCAACTATCCGAGGCACGAGTAGAGATGCCTCGATGTTCTGCAAGATGATAGAGACAGCCAGCACTAATAAAGCATAATGGAATGGCATCAAGCCAAAGTAATTGCCTGTCTGGAAGAAAGCCACAAGTCCTGTGAACGCGATCGCCACAGCCGGCCCAATGTACGGTACAACCATGAGAACCCCCATCAGGAGACCGAGCGCCAGCGCATTTTGCACCCCCATCACGGCCAGAGCGACAGATGTAATGATCGCTGTAAGGATCGATAGGATGATTTGTCCACGAAGGTAGGCATTCCAGATCCGGTTAAACTCACGACTCATCTGCTCAAAATCATCGCCATAGCCAAGCTGTTCAAGCAGAGCAGTCAGTCGCTTGCCATAGGCAGGCATTTCAACGGCAATATAAATCGAGATGATGAAGGTGATAAACAGCCAGCTGGTTACATTAACAGCTTCATTGGCAACCTGGCCAAAGACCAGTCCGCCCTGGCTAATAGCAGGGTTGATCATTTGCAGAACCTGTGCCTCAATTTTGTTCCAATCGAAGGTGTAAGGTGTCATTTCGATTGTACCAAAAGTGATCGTTGTCTCTGGGCTGGTTACATATTGCTTAAACAGGTCGAAGACATCGCCAACTAATCTTGGAAGTTGGGTTAGCAATGCATTGATCTGATTAAAAGCTGCTACGCCAATTAAAGCTACAACCCCAAACACGATTATGACCAACAGAAGGTAAGTAATCAGGACAGCCATCACGCGGGAGAAGAAGGTGCGATTGTTGATCAGCTCGATAGCCGGGATGAGCAGATAAGCCACTACAGCAGCTGCGATCAACTGGCCTACCAACATCTGGAATCGCCAGGCTAACAATATCAGGATCACCAATCCTACCAGGATAATTGTACGCTTAGTATTTTTTCCCCAGGAGGGTGAGTGAGTTTGGCGTGAAGAATTCATACAATCTCCCTCACGATGATTGACCTCAACAGTAGATACATACCTAAGTATAGCCCAGATGTTCATTCGCCACTAACTCACTCATCAATCGGATTGCTGTTGTGTAGACTCCATTGACATATAGCCGGGAGGGCTATCTCTAACTTAATATTACAATGCAGGCGAGATTCAACGAATGGGGTGAAACCCTGAGGGGACACGTTTGTATCTTCTCAATAACTTGGTGTAGTCTTTGGTTCTTGTTGGTTTTGACAATGTTGAATTTCAACTTGCGCGGGTGACGGATATGTATTCGTCACCCGTACTGGTCGGATTTTAATCCGACGGCGCGCTCAAGCCACAAAGAATCCATGAAGCAGGTTGATGCTTGCAGATTAAAATCTGTGCACTAGTGTTTCGCGGCATAAGTAAGCCGTCAGTTATGGCCACCTGCGGAACACTTAAACAGTTGGGTATGAGAGACCATTTGATAATTCGCGGCTTAATCGAACTTTGAGGCTAAATTGCTAAAAAACCAAGTGTCATAGATGCACTCATGTGGGAT
>JAFGLD010000174.1 GCA_016928235.1 Anaerolineae bacterium
ACGCCCAACGCAATCCTGACCCAATCGGGGTCAGGGGAAATCGCTGGGGCGAGATGCATACGTTTGTATTCATTTCAGGAAACAGCCAACCGCCTGATCATTTGGACAATCGATGCGCTTTGACACCATCCGTCGATAGTTTTGACCGGCGACTCGAGCCATATGAACATCGCGTTAACTCATTCCCCGTCACTGTCCTTTGGCTGAAGCGCATCGTCGATGACGGCAGCACCCTCGCCACGATGCTGTACATAGCCGGGTTGGAGATCGAGACGGAGAAGGTCGGGGTGGGGGGAGTCCATCGAGAAGAGGCGCGCCGTCTACTACCCGACCGGGTGAGTGTTCCGCATTGTCGGAGGGGAGAACGCCGGGCTGTAGCCTGTTTCAGACTGCCCTGAAAAAGCAGGACAGCAGAAAGCAACTGTGGGAACATACCCAGATGCTGTTCTATTACCTTTCCTTTGGCTCAATGGAGGAGATTTACCAGGCGCTCTTTTATGGGTATCGATTGACAGGTTTAGGAATGAGAATTTATTAACTTGCCCAATCACAGTCCTGATTGCAAGCTCAGGAGGGGAAAGTTATTTAGTCACCATTCCTTAGCGATCTTGAAATCTTGGATTGTAGCCACCAGAGGTGGGACTCGAAATCGGCTGCTAAGATCGGCCCAAAGCATTCGTTGCCACCTGTGTTCTGAGGAAAACTTACTTGATTGTGAGGTAGAAGTCAGTTCTCTCTATTATTCTTGGGGGTTCCTTTAGGCAGAATACCCCACACCTTTGTCAAATCGGGATTTGCAGATTCCCCCAAAGCACATATCAGCTTTGGGGGAATGATAGGCTGGTAGACCGGATTGCAATGGTTACAGTTTCCAGCAAGCTACCAGGTGATCGGGAGTTACCTCCAGTAAAGGCGGTCGTCGTTTGACGCATTCCTGATCCTTTGCAGCAAGGGGACACCTGTCGTAATAGACACAGCCTTTAGCAACCTCCGAGGACTGGCCCTTCAGCTCGATGTTGACATCTTCCCATTTGCGGTCCAGACGCGGGACGGAAGCCATGAGCATTCTAGTGTACGGGTGCATCGGGTTCTCGTATACCTTTTCGGTCACGCCCATTTCTGCGATACATCCCTTATAGAGAATGACAGCTCTTTCGCTGATGTAGTATGCCAAAGAGAGGTCGTGCGTGATGAAGAGGATAGATAACCCACGTTCTTTAAGCTCCGCCAACAGGTTGAGCACATCGATGCGGGTAGACGCATCAAGCATGCTGATGATTTCATCGGCGACAAGAAACTTGATGTCTAACAACAGGGCCCGGGCAATCAGAAACCGCTGCAACTGTCCACCACTGAGCTGGTGAGGAAACTTGTTCAAGACATGCTCAGGATTCAGTCCAACAGCGTGCAAAGAGCTACCCACTCTATGGTACCATGCCTGGTTATCAAGCTGTGGATAGAATTCCTCGCGAATACTGTCAAAGACCCGGTCGGCTTTGAAGATCGGATTGTAAGAGCTAAAGGGATCCTGAAAAACACCTTGCACATAGCGGTAATACTCTTTGAGTGCTCGCCCTTTTGCGACAGAGATGTTAACCCCATCGAGCTCGATCTTTCCAGAGCTGAGCGAGACAAGACGCAGGATCATCTTGCCGATAGTGCTTTTCCCGCTGCCACTTTCGCCGATCAAAGAAATGACTTCACCATCCTGGACATCGAAGCTGACATTGCTGACGGCATGGAGTTCTTTGCCCCCAAAGGTTCCAATACGATAGACCTTGGATACATTGTCGAGTTTCAGCATGTTTTTAGAACTCCCTCCAACAAGCGACGTAATGGTCCTGTTCGACTTCCATGAACGGTGGTACTTCCATGCACTTTTCAAAAGAGATGGGGCAGCGATCCCGGAAGCGACACCCAACAGGAGGATCGAGCAGCAGTGGGGTTTTTCCGGGAATCCCTTGCAGCTTCGTCTCGGTATATCTCACTCCGACTTCCGGCAGTGATGAAATCAACAATTTTGTGTAAGGATGGCGAGGGGAATGGATGATCACATCAGTGGATGCTTTTTCGGCTAACTGGCCGGCGTACATGATCATGATGCTATCTGCTATCTGGTACAGGATCGACATGTCATGTGTGACGACGATCATACTGTTGACGAACTCACGGTTTCGGAATTCAACCAGCATCTCCGCAACAGCCTTCTGTGTCGATACATCCAGCGCCGAGGTAATCTCATCCGCAATAAGCAGAGAGGGATTTAGCAGGGTCGATAATACCATGACCATTCTTTGCTTCATGCCGCCGGATAACTCAATCGGGTACATATCCAGTACGCTATCCGGCAGGTTGACCAGATCAAGCCTCCTCATCAACTCGGTCCGGATGGCATCGAAGTTCACACCTCGTGACCCAAGCAGTTCGGCCGTCATCTTGCCAATTTTTCGCGTTGGGTTCATGGCATTCATGGCATACTGCGGGATGAGGGAAATCTCCTTGAATCTGAAGGGATTCATTCTCTTCATGTCATGGATAGGCAGCTCTTGTTCATCGAGCGCCACATGACCCTTGATATATTTCATGGGGGGCTTTAAGATGATCAGGCTGTGGCCAAGCGTAGTTTTACCACACCCTGACTCACCTGCCAGCCCCATGATCTCGTGGTCGGCAACCTGAAAAGTGGTATCCTCCAACGCGCGAACATCTCCTCGAAGGGTTCGATAGTAGACAGTGAGGTTTTCTATTTGTAGAGTCACGAATTACGTCTCCCTGAGCTTGGGATTGAAGACTTCATCCAGCCCAACATTCATGGTGTAAAGGGCCCCGACAATGGCCGTGATTGCCAGGCCGGGTGGAATAAACCACCACCAATGACCAAGCTGAAGAGCACCCCAGTTAACAGCGTGCTGCATCATCAGCCCAAGCGAAATTGCATTGGTTGGACCCAGCCCAATGAAATCCAACGTGGCAGCATTCAGGATCGCGCCACCGAACTGGAGAATAAAGGTCATAACCAGATAGGACATCATATTCGGTGCAATCTCTTGGAAGATGATCTTGAGCGGCTTCATTCCACTCATCCGGGCAAGATCGACAAAATCTCTGGTACGCAAGGAAAAGGTCTGAGCCCGGATAGCCCTCGCTGCCCAGGGCCAGGCTGTTATTCCAATAAACAGACTCTCTGAAAAAATGCTCCGGACTTCAAAATAAGCCGCAATAATGAGAAGCACTGCCAGGGTCGGAATAACCAAGACGATGTTCGTGAATACATTGAGTATTTCGTCTACGATACCACCACGATAACCGGCAACGAAACCAATCAATATACCGATAATGGTACCGATCCCACCACCCAAAATACCTACCAGAAAGGTCGCTTGCAGGCCATGTGCAAATTGCGAGAAGACATCTTGACCAAAAAAGGTAGTACCAAACCAGTATTCAGCAGAAGGTGGTTGAGGACCAAGGGGATTGACGTATGCAAAGGGCTCATTACCAGCCAGTAGAGGCCCAACCAACCCTGTTATGAGAAAGAGAAGGATCACAGAGAACCCGATCAGCAGCTTGACGTTTCTCAGCGCAAAATAGAGGAATTCGTTTTTATTTCTCTGCTTTTTCATGCTGTCTCACCTGTCATTCCCCTTCGCGTTCTTGGATCAATCATGATATAGGTGATGTCAATGATAAAATTGGCAAGCAATACACCAATGATGATGAACAGAAAACATCCCTGGATGAGAAAGTAATCCTGCCCTTGAATAGCAGCCAGAAGCTGGTAGCCAATTCCGGGATAAGAAAATACAACCTCTGTGACCAGGGCACCGGCAACGACAACACCTAACGAAAGTGCCAGTCCGGTGATCTGGGGAAGAATGGCATTTCTGAATGCATACTTTCTGATCAGACGGGTTGGCGCTCCAAGCGCCTCCAGATAACGAGAATAATCTGCTTCAATCTCATAGATGATCAGGTTTCTCATTCCAATTGCCTGGCCGCCAAACCCCACCAGGAATAAAGAAGCGAAGGGTAAGAACCAGTGCCAGAGCAGGTTCCTGATGAAGGAGAAGGATAACGTTGGTTTCACAATGTTGAAGCTGTATGCTCCCGCAATTGGGAAAATACCCAGGACGATTCCAAAGAACCAGGCCAGTAAAATACCAAGCCACATATAGGGGGTTGCAGTGAGAATATAGCCGAGTGGTGAAATGGTATTGTCAAGCCACCTGGAGCGGGCCGCAAAAGCGCCGAATTTATTCCCTGCATACCAGCTCAACAAGATCCCCGGTACCAGGAGGAAAATATCATAGGGCACAGCACGTAGAAGCACAGCCGCTACCGAGGTAGGGAATTGGCTTGTGCTGATCCCAAGATCCCCATGAAAAAGAGATTTCCAGAAATTGAGATATTGCTGCCACAGGGGAAGATCCAGACCAAATAGCTGTGTGTAGTAGGCACGCATCTCCGCGTAAGCGTTAGAATTTGTACTGCTTACCGAGAAATTGGCCAGCATATTTGTGATAGGATCACCAGGCATAAAACGCGGTATCATCCAGTCGATGGTTACCGCCAGGAAAAAGGTCAGCCCATAAATCAGGAACTTTCTACCAAAATAGCTTCGCACGGTGCCTCCATTTAGAAAATCAACCAGATTGTAGTGATTCTGTCTGACTGTCTGTTATGTTCACAACAAAAAACTGCTGAGCGAGTTATCAGCAGTCAGCGATCCATCATCAGTTTTGCCTGTAAACAGAAAACTGTGAAAACTCATCAATCACTATTTGTCACTCCCAACTACCAGCAAACGAACGCCATATAGCCGAGCAGTGATCGTTAAATTAGTAAAATGCCCCTCCTCCTAAGTGTAGGGGAAGGGGCAGGAAACAACAATCTATTTACTCAGCCGGCGGTACTGGTTCAAGGTTGATCAGTGTCATCAAACCACCCATCTGCCAGTAGCCTGACCAGGTAGTCGGAAGAGTCTGATTTTCCGAATCTTCAGTTGGCCAATTCTGCCAGGTCGATGTGCTCCACTGGGCCCAGAGGCCGTTATACCAGAGCGGGATCATGGGCATCTCGGTCAGCATGAGCTCCTGAATATCGGCACAAGCTGCCTTCATGCCCTCGTCATCCGTAGCCTTGACCTTTGCAAGAGCATCAACCAGATCGAAAATCTCCTGGTTGTCGTAACGGCCAAAGTTGCCACTTTGCATCTGATCCTGGATCGGATGCCGGAACAGGAGGTTGTACAGATTCCAGGGGGTGTTGCTCATGATTGCCCAGTTGTTCAGGGTCATATCGAAGGTGCCACCCTGGAGCTCTGTGTTCCAGGCTCCATAATCCGGGGTCTCAGCCTTGATGTTGATCCCTGCTGCTTGAGCGCTGGTGGCTATGATATCGATAGCAGCCATCCAGTCCGTCCACCCACTGGGGCAGGTGACCTTCAGTTCGATCTTGGAACCATCGGGCGCCTCGACAAGTCCGTCACCATCTGTATCTACATATCCGGCAGCGGCGAGCATTTGCTTGGCCTTGTCCGTGTCGAACTCATATCCCAGCTTAGCAAGCACATCTTGATCATCGTATTGTTGCATGGACGGCAGAAGTCCTGTTGGGCTGGCTGCCTTGACCAGTTGGGCGTAAGCAACATTCACGATGGAGGGAGTGTCAATCGCAAAAGCCAATGCTCTTCTGAAGGCTGCATCATCCATTGGCGCCTTGGTCGTGTTCAAGAACAAGACAGCCGTATTGGCAGAGAGCATGTAGGGTGCTTGGGGGTAATAGGTTTGGACGTACTGATTTGACAACGCCGCAACACCCGGCAAGAAGTTGTTGCTTAGATCGAGTTCACCTTTGAGCACCATACCAAGCGCAACATTGTTGCTGGAAGTACGGATATCGACAATGTTCTTGGGAGCCGGCGTGCCAAAGACATCATTACCCCACCAGTTCTCATTCCGCGTCCAGATGTTGCGATCTTCGGCGTGCGACTGGTACAGGTAAGCTCCTGAACCAACCGGGTTTTCGTTAGCGCCGGTTGTGATGTCTTCTTCTGATCTACCTTCCCAGAGATGTTGGGGAACAATCGGGAGACTGTAGAGATAGTTATCCCACTCCTGGTAGAGCGGATCATCAAAGGTGAAAGTCACGTGGGTATCATCAACGGCATCAACACCGGTCAGATAGTTCCACACAGGGGAAAACCAGAGGGCGCTGTACTGCTGGCCCAACTCGAAGGTGTACTTGACATCGGCCGCTGTCAAGGGTTCACCGTCGCTCCAGGCGAGTCCTTCCCTGAGGGTAACCTCGAAGGTGGTATCATCGGTCCACTCACCATTCTCCGCTAACCAGGGAGTAAACTCACCTGCCAGGGGATCATAGCTATACAGGAACTCATAGACAAATCCAATCGTCCCTGTAGTATTTGCCAGGTTGCCCGGTTGGAAAGGATTCCAGGTCGAGGGCGGCCCCCATGCTGCACCACTGACATAGAGGGTCTCGCTTCGTTCGAAGGTTTCTGGGGCCGAGGGGACTTCCTCTACTGGCTCCTCAGCCGGCTTCTCGGTTGCCGCTTCTACCGGCTTCTCGGTTGTCTTTTCGGTTGCCGGTACTACCGTCGTTGTTGCCTGGCTACAACCAACCGCAAACACGGTTAGCAAAACCAGAGCAAGTAACACACGCATTCGGTTAGCCATGTAATCTTCTCTCCTTATCAGTCTTATATCTTTGCAGTTTGATATTTCTAGCTTAGGGCGATTGAAATGTGGAGAGTTATTCTATAGTATCTTCTCCTTTCATAAGAGCATGTAAACTACAGAATCGTTGAACTCCAGAGGCCTTAGAAACTGTCTAAAAAGCCAGATCCTAAAGGTTTTTGACCTTGGCAAACGCATCATTGTGCTTGCGGGGGTGGCTTCCCCTGAACCTTAAGGCACCCTGAAGAAACCTTTAGGGTCTTTGCCTCAGACAGCTTCTGGAAAAAGCCAACACATAGACACTTTCTATGCACCCCTTTACCGGCAAAGCTTCAATCTATGGGTGAATTCTTTGACAGGGTATGCAAAGGTAAGGCACATTGCGAGTCGATGCTATTGTACAACGCGAATATATAATTTTGCAATAGTTAAGGTAAAACATCTAAAAAATTTCCTAAAAAGTTAACCGAAGGTTCCGAACAGTTCCCTGATTCTGATGGATTCCCGCTGTCCAGTGCATCGACAAACGCCCGGTTGAAACCTCTGAGGGCTCGCCAGGACATACCCTCTATTTCAGTGTGTGGGCTTCCTGTTCCTGTCTGGTTTCCTCGCTCCACTTAACGCGCTGACAAACGGTCGCAATACCCGGCGGCCGACCTTCAACACAGCCCCGATCACACGTACCAACAACTCCGGTTCCGGAACTGGGATGATCGCAAACGGCTGCGCGCCACCCCTTTCGAGAACGCAGTTTGCCGCTGCAATCCCGGTCACCACCGATCGTTCCATCCACATAGCCGGCGATGGATACCCCACCCAATCGCCACATGCGTAAATGCCCTTCCATGGTGTCTTCACATGAATCGTCTCGGCAGTGGGTACGCGAAACCGGGTTTGGGTGGCTTCGTTATGCCGCACAGAGGCATGAACCAGATGGCCACGTAAAGCGGGAAAAACCCGGTAGACATCGACAGCAGCACGCGTGATCAGGACCTGATCGATCTGATTGAGGTCTTTTTCCGGCGCGTACAGGTGCATCTCGATTGTACTGCCGCCACCGGCTCCCCACTCGCAGAACTCCCGATGCAAACGGTGCATCCAGAAGAAGTTATCCGGGAAACAGTCGCCGGTGAACATCCCGCCCGGCGCTCCTGTACGCGGCTGCTCATCAAACCACAGACGGACGGTGGAATTCCGCAGCCCCACCGGGAAATTCATCGTTTCAGCAATCTCGGCTGTATCCGGACTGCCGCACAGGATCTTCCCGGCCGCGGGGGGATCGGTTGCCAGGATGACATTCTTCGCCAGCACCGAGCGTCTACCCCGCCTGGCATCCTCGATGGTAATCCGCCAGTGATCCTCTTTTCGATCGATCAGCTCGACGCGCGTGCCAAGCATCACCATACCACCCAGTTCTTCGATTTTGCCTATCAAGGGCTTGACCACAGTTGTATCAGGGTTTCCAGGGAAATAATGTGGGTGCCAGGCGTCGCGGCGCAAGATAGTAAAAAATCGCAAGGCAGCGATGAAGCCTGTTAATGTAATCTCCTCCAGCGGCGCCGCAAGCAAGCTACATGCCAGCCCCTCGAATGTCGCCCGGAGGTTACGTGTCCAACCCCGAAAATACTCCTTGATCATCAGACCGTCCCAAGCAATCTCCTCGCGGATGGGGTCAAAGGCGGCAGCCAGGAACATGCTCACCATGAACCCTGGGAATGACAACAGGTCGATCAACGAGAAACTGGTCCAGAAGGACTTCGTCAGCAAGATTTGCAGATAGTGAAACGGGGCTGGTATCCATGTCTTACGAACCGCCGATCCGGCTTCGGTGACCCAGACTTTCGACCCGATCCGATCGATCCACTCCTCCCCGGGTGACGGCGTCAATTCTATATCGATGAAGCGGTTAAACAGCGCCCGCATATTGTCATAATTGCCCCACAACGCATGGACACCGTGTTCAGTAGGAAATGACCATGTCTGCTCCTGATACTCGAAGGTATCGGGAGGGCCACCACACAGGCGCCCGCCGGCCCATTCCGAATCGGCTTCGAGTATGAGCGGCGGAATATCACGGTCGGCAAGATGGATGGCAGCGCTTAACCCGGCCAGACCACTGCCGATGACTACAACAGGAAAAATATCTTCGTTAGCCGGCATTGTTGTTCCGATCTTTTGTGGGTCTGTCGAGATACAAAGGTGCTCTCGAAAGTCACAGGTTGGTATGTAGATAAAGTCTCAATCTCGCACTCTCCAGATGTGATAGTTACTGTTGCATAAGTGTCAACTTAACGAACACCGACGCATATTGTCATTCCCGCGAAAGCGGGAATCCATACGTTACAATTACGAATAGGCCAACAAAGTCCGACTAACGCAATCCTTAAGTTGACACCTATGGTTACTGTTGTTATCCATCGTTTGTAACGGGCAAAACGACTTGAGGCTGACATCTGATCGCCTGAATGATGCAGACCGAAAACTTGATCAGCGAGTATCAGGGATTGGCAATAGAACCCAGATAATCCCGAACTGTGCGGCCGGTGCTCAATCGCATATCCAGCCGGGTTCGATAAGCTTCACGCAATGTGAGTCTCGCTTCATGCAACGGCCCACTAAGAGTGGTCAATCTTGCGCCTGACAGACGCACGATAGAGAACCAGCGCAACACGCCAAACACCGCCTGTGTCAACTGATCAACATCATATCGAGGCGTGTCAGGTGAGGAATCGACGGACGGCACTCGTTTATGGTTGAACACATCGATGCGGCGGTAGGCAGGCAAGCGAACGGCCTGCCGCATGGTATCGCCTACCTGGAAGGCAGCGGATGCTACATGCCGCTCGATGCCCAGCCAGCTCATCAACGCACCGACCAGTTTCGTCTCGTTGAAGCTTTCCTGTCCTTCCCAACTCAACCGGAACCAGGGCCGGTCATCGACACTGAGCGAAACCTCGCCGGCGCCAAAAACGGTATTTCCCAACTGTTTTGGGAATCCATACACCTCGCGTCCGACCAGAATAGGCTCCCAGGCAGACGGATAAATATAGGGGATAAAAACACCTGGTGTAGTGCCCAACCGCGCCGGCACAAAGACGGTCGTCTCCGTATATGAAAATCGGGCCGATGGGGCAGACTCGGGGTGGGCATTCGGAAAATCCGCTATCCCCAGAAGAATCGGCGCTCGCTCTCCTCCTGGCCATTTGAGCAGCGATACTCCCTCAGGCAATGTCGCTTCGATGAAATCACGGGCAGCATCGCAAAAAACGAACGTCACGGCTGCTTCAGGAAACAGGTAAGGGCCGGGTTGGATTTCGGCGCAGCCGGTATAGTGAATCGGGGCAGCTACTGCGGATAGTCGGGATTGTGCTTCGCGCAGACAATCGGCAAGGTGACGGCGGGCAAATTCCTGAAAGGCAGGCAGCCCCCACAGACCATCAAGCTGCCACTCAAGTAGATGGCAAGTGGTTGACGCCACTGCCTTGACCGTATGAGGAAGATCGCCCAGGACGGCTGCCGGATCGAGTAAGCTGCCGGGCAGGCAAAACCCACGAGGACTACCGCCCCACGACAGATCGACCTGCCCCTCCAGCAGCAGAGACAGCGTCGCAGGTGGATCGCCCTCGTAAAAGAGCGTTTCCCCGGTCTGGAAGATACGTTTTTGCGCCTCTGCTTCCAACTGCTGCAAGAAACCTTCAGACAACGAAGCAAAGAACGGTACATTGTGAAGATCAAGGGGAATGTGCTCAACCATCCCGCAATGATAAGATATTGTCGGCGAATCCTCAAAATAGACTTTAGCGGCAACAGGCAAGCTATGCTTAAAAACCGGCTTATTACATGTGTAACTCATTCATTTTTTGGCATGGTTCAAAAAAGACACCCCAAAGGGGAGCGGCATCTTTACAATTTAAAAAGCGTTAGCACGAGGAGTAGGCGAGCTGAAATA